>JAIPES010000064.1 GCA_021737045.1 Desulfobacteraceae bacterium
TCCCTGATTCTTTGCGACACTGCCTGCAAAATTGCTCAGCAAACCCATCAGGACTGGGAGGAGCGCATTGCCGCGGCCCGGCAACACGGCATGGCCGCCCTGGCAGACGGCACCATGCAGCGATGGCTCAGCCCGGAGTTTCAAAAAGCACATCCGGATATTGCGGAAAAAATCAGAAATATGATCCTGGCCACCCCGGTGGCCGGGTTTGCCGGATGCTGCCGGGCGATCCGGGATTTTGACGTCAAAGACAAAATCAGCCGGATTTCCGTACCGGTGCTCATCATAGTGGGTGAAAACGATCCGGGAACCCCTGTTGAAATGTCACAGGAAATCCGGGAAGCCATGTCCGGGGCTGAAATGGTGACCCTGCCCCAAGCCTTTCACCTCAGCAACATCGAGGCGGCAGAGCAATTTAACCAGACCATTACCGGTTTTCTGGCAAAACAATAAAAATGGCGCCGTAAAAAGTCCAATATCTGCGTTACGCGCAATTTCTCAGAATTTCACGTACAGATAACTACGCTGCATTCTTCGAAATTGCGCAAGCCTTGATCTTGAACTTTTTTCGGCACCATCTAAAGTCAGACTTTTTACGGTGCCATCAATAAGGGACGCCGGGAACAAAACATGGCAAAACCGCTTGACCAATCCGGAACATGGCGGTAAAAAGCCTGCAGCCATGTACTCCTGGAACCTACAAAACGAACGCATTGAAGCCGAAAACTATCTGGCCGGCCGCCGAAGCGATTTTACGGCCACTTACATGCAGGTGGCCAATCTCCAGTACATCATCGAAACCCGGCCCGAAATTGTCACCACGGACACGATCCATGCCCTTTGCTGCGTGCTTGAAGGAAACGAGCACGACAGCCAGCGCCAGGTTTTTTTTCTGTTTAAAAAAGCAGCCGACGCTATTGCAGACATCATCTGCCGGGCGCCTGAAAAAGAAGTGGCCCACACGGCAGGAAAAACCCTCTCCCACCTGCTGGCCGCACATAACGGCCATCGGTTCAGGGCCGTGGCAGAAGACATGGGCGCCCTGCCCGCTGCGGAAAACCTTCGAAAACAGACCGCTTATCAATTCCCGGAGCCCGCAGTCGAACCGGTGTGCGACATTTCAGCCATTGTTGGCAGGCGGCCGGTGGATATGCTGCACTGGATGGGAAGAAGCGCCATACTCAAAGATCCTGACCGACCCGAAAGCATTCTGGTTCTCAAATTTGCCCGCACCGGGCAGAAGCTCTCGGAACTGGCCGCGGAAACATACTGGATGCAGCAGTTGTCCCGGCTGGAACTGCCCGCCCCCTTTGCCTTTGACATTCCCCGGCCGGCTGCAGTCCAACACGCGCCGGTGATATTTCGTATCGAGGACAAAACCCTTGCGATCCCCGAGGGCGCAGACATTGACAAGGGCCGCCACGCCATTGCATTTCAGACCGGACCGGACTATTTTGCCTATCCCAATCACCCGGACAACGGAAAAATGCCCGGCAAGGAAGAATGCCGATCCATTCTGGCAAGAAATGCCGGCATTTTCGGACACCTGGCATCCCTTGGTATCGTCCACACCGCCCCGATCCCCCTTTTTCACAACCGGGTACAGCGACAGCGCAGAAACGATGCAGGGCTTTATCAATGGCGGCGCGCCGGCCGCCTGGACCAGTGGCTGGCATCATGCCGGTTTCCCAACATCAGCAAAAGCGGCATCCGGGACTTTGAACACTTCATCGCCTTTGACGGCCCCACCCGCCAGCTCTACGACCACATCGGCACCCATGTGTTGAGCCTGGTTCTGGTAGCCGGCAGCTACTGCAGAAATCATGATGAGGCCAGAATCGGCGTGGATGCCAAGGGCTGTGCCGTGGACGCCCGGGATTTGTTTGACCGGCAATGGCTCAGCCAAGTGCTGATCGATATTTTCAAGGCCTATTATCAGGGCTTTACCCAAACTGCCTTTTGCACGGACCTGCCCTTTGACCCCCAAAACCTGAGCCGCCGCCTGATCGAGGAAATGGGCGTTGACCGCCACATGGAGGAAATTTTGCGCATTGCCGAGCAGGAGACCATGCGTGATGCGCAGTTCAGGCGGTTTCTGGAAAGCCGGGGTTTTGATCGGCACTCCATTGAGGACCTCCAAAAAGGCAGCCAGGACATCCATATCCTTACCGGCCCGCATCTGGGCGGGTTTAACCAGGCCATTTCCGTTCCGGAGCTTATCGAATACACGGCCGCCCTTTCGGCCCTGTGCATCATGGACCGGTTCTGCCGGCAGCGGTTTGCCGCATAACCGCTAAAAACGGATCCCGCACTCCTTCATGCCGGCCACGCCCGTAGCCGTGTTTAAGGTATCGGTAATGCCGCAGGCCGCCAGGTTGATCTGGGTCTCAAAGGAGCGCACCCCGGTATTGCATACCAGCACCAGGGTCTTGTCCCTGGGCACCTCGTTGATCCGGGCCTGGAGCTGATCATGGGGGATGCTTTTCCAGATATCCGGATATTTTTCCTCAAAAGGCTTGGCATCGGCTTCAGCCCGGCAGTCCAGAAAGAAATATTTTCCGCAGTCCCGGTTGTTCCAGCACTCTGCAAAGGCTTCTGCGTCAAGGGGCTTGTACCGGCCTTCCAGATAATTTTCAGCAGCATTGCCAACTGCATTGACAATGTCCATGGCAGAGGCAAACGGCGGCGAATAGGCCAGCTCCAGGTTGCTCACATCCTCGACCGTGGGCTGGTAGGCCAGGATGGCGGCCACGGCGTTGACCCGGGCATACATCCCGCTGGACTCCCCGCCAAATCCCTGGATGCCCAGCACCCGCCGGGTCTTTTGATCCACCACCAGCTCAAGGAAAATAATTTCCTTTTCCGGATAAAAATGGGCGCGGTCAAACTGGCTCACCTGGATGCCCACTGCGTCAAAGCCTTCTTTGCAGGCCTTTTCCGGAGTCAGGCCGGCACCGGCTAATGCCCCGTCAAAAAGCTTGACCACAAATGATCCCACCGCTCCCTTGAAACGGGCGTCTCCGCCGGCCATGTTGGTTCCGATCACCCTGCCCTGACGGTTGGCAATGGAGCCCAAAGGATAAAATCCCGGCTTTCCGGTGATCAGGTTGGTGACCTGCACGCAGTCGCCGCCGGCGTATATCTCCGGATCAGAGGTCTGCATCCGGTCGTTGACCACAATAAAACCGCCGGGCGCCACTTCCAGGCCAGCCTCTTTGGCCAGTTCCCCGTTTGGCTCAATGCCCACGGCGGAAATCACAAGGTCGGCCTCCAGGGTGCGGCTGCCGGTTTTCACCGCTGAAACCCGGCCGTCAGTGCCCTCAATGGCCTCAACGGCTTCGTTGAGGTAGAAGGTAACGCCGTTTTCCTCCATCCGGCGCTGAGCCATCTGAGCCAGGTTGCGGCTGACAAAGCCGGGCATAATCTGGCTGCAGTATTCCACCACCGAGGTTTCGATTTCCCACATGTCGGCCAGGGCCTCGGCCATTTCCAGGCCGATGAACCCGGCACCGATAATCACGGCCTTTTCCACCTGACCGCCGGTGACCAGTTCCTTGATGGCCATGGCCTGGTGAAGGCTGCCCACGCTGTAAACGTTTTCAAGATCCATTCCGGAAATGGGCAGATTCTTGGCCCGGGTACCGGTTGCCAGCATCAGCTTGTCATAGGAAAGATCGGTTTCCTGCCCGTCTGACTTGCGGACCCGGACAGTCTTGTTTTGCCGGTCAATGGACAGTGCCCGGGTGCCGGTCATGGCTTCAACACCCTTGTCGTTTTTGAAAAACGCCTCATCGCGGACCATATGAAAGCTGGTGGAGCGCAATTCCTTTTCATCGGTGACATCGCCGGAAACATAATACGGAATGCCGCAGCCGCCGTAGGAAATATAGGTATCCGCGTCAACAAGAATCACCTCTGCATCCTGGCGAAGACGCTTAAACCGGCAGGCCGCCTTGGAACCTGCTGCCACCGCACCGATCACCACTACACGCTCTGTCATAACAACCCCCTTTTATTGATGCCATCGTGTTTTGTCAGTCAGAAACAAAATGAGCATAAGACTGAAACCAAATACTATAAGGAATTTCCGCCGGGCAATGCAAGGGGATTTTCCGCAAAAACATCTGAAACAGGCGAAAATGGCTATTCCCCGTAACTCCAGGAAAGAATCAGCTCCCGCTGCATAACGCTTTGGGGCGAGGCCATGGAAGCGGTGGCCGTATGGCGGCGAAGGTCATCAATGGTATCAAGCAGGCTGGGATCGGCCGGATGACCGTGCCTGACAAGGTAGGCGCCCACAACCGTTCCGGTGCGGCCGATGCCGGCCCAGCAGTGAACGTAAACCGGCTTTCCATGGGCTATAGAGGCATCGATTTCATCAAGGATCTCCATGAGCTTTTTTCGGTCCGGAATATCGAAATCCCGGACCGGAATGGAGGAATAAACCGCTTCAATTCCCTTTTGACGGGCCACACGGCGGACCACTTCCTCATAGGGGGGATGATGCAGGCTCAGGCGTCCGATTTCCTGGGGTTCGGTCAGATCCACTATTTTGCGGATGCCTGCGGAAAAAAGCGCCTCCAGCCGCTTTCCGGATTGCTCCGGGGTGTAGGACAGCGGATATTCACCGGCCATCAGCCGGTTTTTTTCCACCCAGTAGGCATTGCGAAACGGCAGTTCCCGGGGTTCTTCCTGAATATCGGTCATTTGGCGTTTTCTTGGAAGAATTTTTCTTCGGATTCTTTCTCGGAAGTTTTTTCGGCCAGCCGTGCCTTGCGCCGGGCCATGGCCTCTTTGTTGCGGCGCTTTTCTTCCGGGGTTCGGACAATTACCGGGGCAATGGGCCGGGGCTTCATCTGCGCGTCTAAACCCACATAGGTAATGTAGGCCGAAGCAATGTGGCGGCGCTGGCCGCTGAGCAGGGTTTCGGCCTCCACACGCACGCCGATTTCCATGGAAGTGCGGCCGGTCATATTCAGACTGGCCGAAAGGATCAAAAGATCTCCGACAAATGCGGGGTGATGAAAATCCAGGCGGTCCACGGACGCGGTGACCGCGTTGCCCCGGGAATGGCGGATGGCCACCACCCCGGCGGCATTGTCAATGAGCTTCATGATGGTGCCCCCGTGCACGTTTCCGGCCGGATTGGCATCTGCCGGCTGCATGACCTGGGAGACGATCACCATGCTGTCTTTGACCGGCTTGCCCCCGGCTTCCGGTTCAGGGCATGCGAATGTATCTGTCATGAAACATGTACTCCTTTAAAGATGATGGCACCGTAAAAAGTCCAATATCTGCGTTACACGCGATTTCTCAGAATTTCACGTAAGGATAACTACGCTGCATTCTTCGAAATCGCGCAAGCCTTGATCTTGAACTTTTTACGGCGCCATCTGAAAATCAACTTTTTACGAGCGCGTCAAAGATGCATTGCAGAATCCGACATTAAAACATCTTTTCCACAGGCCGCCGCTCCGGGACAACAACATGCGGGATGGTTTCATTGTTCCACGCCTCGCTGACATACAGGTGGCAATAGCAGCTGCCGTATTCCCGGACATCCGGCTCCCGGTAAACACACGGGCAGATAATATCTTTGTCCTTTTCCAGGTCACCGGAAGCCAGCCGGCAAGGGCAGCTCATGTGGCCGTATCGCTCCTTGTTGGCCAGCAGGCCCTCAAGCAGCTCAAAAACCAGCTCGCGGTCCTTGTTGAAGTAATAACCCTTGGGCTCCTGCACCTTTTTAAGCTTTTCATACAGTTCTTGGGCATTCATGAGATTCCCAGCGCCTCCTTGATTTCATCTTCCTTGTAGCCGACAATGACTTTTTCACCGATTCGGATGGTTGGAAACGAACAGCGGGGATTTAACGCCTTGACATCCTCGAGCACCGCCTGGCGCTCTTCGCTGTCGAGCAGATCCACCTCCACGGAATCATAGCTGACATTGCATTCATTGAGCAGTTCCTTTGCTTTTTTGCAATGTCCGCAAGTACTTAATGCATATACCGTAATGTCTTGTTCATCTGTCATGTTCACAGCTCCTTGGGGCATCGGGTCAAACTGGATTTTTAACAAGCGGCCGGTCAATCACACCCGGGTTGCTCAATATCCCGGTGTTTTCACTCAAACCGCACAACCATTTCCTCGTAGGATTTTCGCCATTTTGCCGGCAGCAGGGTTTTGTCTGACCTGAAATACCCTACGGACAAAAGCAGCGGAATCCAGTAATTCTCCGGGATATGAAATTCCTTTCGCACGCCCTCGATGTCAAAGCCGTCCATGGGATGCGTATCCACTCCCAGATCCTTGGCTGCAAGCATCAAAGACATGGCGAAAAAACCCGTGTTTTTGCAGGCAAAGGCCACCTGCCGCCCGGCACTTGCGCCGTAGAGGTTCTTGCAGGCATCATTGAACCACTCCCGCTGGGACTCTGACATCATACCGACTTTCACAAGGGAGTCAAAATTTTTCTCCACAAAGGGGTGCCCGGCCTGCCAGGCATCCATATCCGCCAGCACAATCAGGGTCACCGGAGCTTCGCTGACCTTGGGCTGATCCCATGCGCGCTTCTGCAGGCGCAGTTTCTCCTCATGATCGCGCAGGACCATCAGGCTCCAGGGCTGCAGGTTGAAGCTTGACGGGGCCTTGGCCGCGATTTCAATGATCTGGCGCAGCACATCATCGGGCACGTCCTTTTGGGGATCAAAGAAATTCACCGCCCTGCGGTTGTCCATGACCTGTTTGAAGTCCATAGATGCTCCTTTCCCGACCTCCTATTTCATGGCCTGGCATTCCTTGTCCCACTCCGGACAGGCATCTTTCATGGCCACTTCGTATTTTTCCATGCACTGGGAGCATTCCAGTTTTGCGTTGGGCACATTGCCGAATTTTTTCTCAATTTCCTCAGGGGTCAGATGCATCACGGCACTGCACCCGCACTGGGGGCATTTTGCTTTTAAGCGGTATTGTTTGGCCATAACGAAACCTCCTTTGCTGTCATCAATCAATTACAATTGTTATCCGGGTTCATCAGGACGGGGCGTCCACTGAGTCCTCCTGTATTTCCAGAAACCGTCCAAGGGCGGAAAGCAGCCGGGGCGCACTCTGGGGATTTTGCCGGAGCCGCTTTTCCGAGGCCTGAAACGTCTTTTGCGCTGCCTCGTAAAAACGCTTTTCATCGGTGATCCGGAAAAGCCGGACACAGTTTTGAGCAGCCACCGAGTTGGCAGCGGGAATCACATTGTCTGTCAAATCCCTGGGCCGCATGATCAAATATTTGTCCTGATCGGCTGCGGTCATGAAAAAACCGCCCTGTTTGTCATCAAAGAACAGCTCCAGCATGACAGCCCCCATCTGCCTGGCCTCCCGGAGGTATACCGGATCAAGGCCATGCTCATAAAGATCAAGCAGTGCCTGCACCAGCATGGCATAATCGCCGGCCATGGCAAAAACCGCCCGCTGCCCGTCAGCCCATCTCCGATAGAGCCGGCCGTCTTGTGAAACCATGCGGGTCAGGATAAAGTCAACCGCCTTCCGGGCCCGGTCCAGATAAGCCGCATCCCCAAGAATCCTGGAGGCTTTGACCAGGGCCGATATCATCAGCGCGTTCCATTCAACAAGAATTTTTTCATCCCGAAAGGGCCGGGGACGGTGGTTTCGAACCGTGCGCAGCTTTTCTGCGGCCTGTCGGACAAGGGATCCAACCGTTTTTTCATCCATGCCGGTCTCCCGGGCCACCTGCCCGATGCTGCGCGCTTCATACAGGATGTTTTTGCCGGAAAACTCACCGGACGGATCGGCCCTGACATTGCCGTTTTCCCCCACGCCGTAACACCGGCAGAAGATTTCGGATTCGTCTTTGTCCAAAATGGAATCAATTTCTGATTTTTTCCAGACGTAAAAGGCGCCTTCGGCCTTATGGCCGCCAGGTGCAGATGAGTCCGGGCCCGAAAGATCCAGGGGATAGCTGTCAGCATCTTCTGCGGAATAAAATCCGCCCTGCTCATGGGTCATGTCCCGATGGATGTAGTCCAGGGTTTGCACAGCAATGTTGGCAAAACGGCTATCGCCTGTAATCTCGTAAGCCTCAAGCAGCACCGGAATCATCTGGGCGTTGTCATACAGCATTTTTTCAAAATGCGGCACGTGCCAGGCATTGTCTGTGGCATACCGGTGAAATCCGCCCCCGAGATGATCGTAAATCCCGCCCCGACTGATCTGTGAAAGGGTGTGGACAGCCATGTCCAGGGATCTCTGACCGTTTGGCGCCCGTTCGTTGTCAAACCGCAGACAACGGTAATAAAACAGCAGAAATCGCAGAACCGCAGGCATTGGAAATTTGGGCGCCCGGCTGAAGCCGCCGGCTTCCGGATCATAATTTTCGGCAAAACCGGCTGCAGCCGCATCCAGCAGGGTCTTGTCCGGGCGGTTTTGCCCGGCGCCGGCTTCCATGTCCTGGAGATGGGCCTTTACCGCAGCTGTGATGTTTTCCGCAGAGGTCAGCAGTTTCTGCCGCTGTTCAGGGTCCTGCCAGGCCCGGCCAACGGATTCCACCACCTGTTTCCAGGAAGCCATGCCAAAGCGCTGACGGGTCGGAAAATACGTGCCCCCGAAAAAGGGTTTGGCTTCCGGGGTTAAGAACACATTCAAGGGCCAGCCCGCCGATCCGGTCAGTGCTGACACGGCCGTGATATAGATCTGATCCAGATCCGGCCGCTCTTCCCGGTCGATTTTTATACTGACCAGATTTTCGTTCATGATCCGGGCGGTTTCCGGGTCGGAAAAGGATTCATCTGCCATCACGTGACACCAGTGGCAGGTGGCATATCCGATGGAGACCAGCACCGGCTTGTTTTCTTTTCCGGCCTTTTCAAAGGCCGCATCTCCCCACGCAAACCAATCCACGGGATTGTCCGCATGCTGACGCAGATACGGGCTTTTTTCGTTTATCAGCCGGTTTGAATTCGTTGCGCTGGATACAGTCATATATTTATCCCTGTTGGTTCCAAAATAATATGCGAAAAAATTTTTGCCAGCCTGCTTACCCTTTGCAACGGTTTAAACCCGGTACGCCATGTGTTTCATGGAACAAAAACGTATCATGTTTCCGGGTTTTTGAGACAAAAAAAACTTTTTTTTAAGCCGTGGCCAGCTGCTCTTCCAACCACTGGCGCACCTCGCCTTCAATGGCATAGACGCCCTTCTGGTGGCCGGTGTCAAGGCGGAAGCGCCGGACCAGCCAGTCGGGCATGGCGATCTTGGCCAGTTCTTCTGCCTGCTCGGAATTGCGCCGGATCAGGTAAATCACCGGGGGCTCATCCCAGGCGTAAACCACGAAATAATAGGAAACATCGGACTTGGATCGAATCACGTACTTGCCGTAAACCCAGTTGTTGCCCCATTCCAAATACAGGCGCACAGCCTCTTCCGGGGTCATTTCCCAGTCGATTTCATTTATGATATCAGGCTGTTTTCGCAGTTGTTCGATATCTGTCATCATGGATCTTTCTCCTTGTTTTGTGCAAAATAGCATGCTGAATCAACAATATGCCCTGATTTGACGCCGTGCAAAGAGAAATGCATGAATCATGCCTTTAGCGCTGCCTTTGGCAGGGGCTGCGGGTCCCGGCGCCCTTGCCGGAAATCCGCATTGTCCGGGGGATGTCGAATTTTCATGGCATATTTCTTGAAATATGTTTCACAAGCATTATCATTTGAGGCATACACGCTGAAAGCGCCGGACGAACCGGCGGCAGCAGGCTTATCGAAAAGCCCAAATCCATTTAAACGGAGGTTGTATGGATACGAAAAAGACCAAGGAAAAAACCCTTCCTGACATCAAAGACATCACCATTTGTGATTCCACCGGCCAAATGATTGAAAAGGCCCGAAAAGACGGAGTGGAGCTTTGTTTTGACCGGGCAGCGACCATGAAGGCCTGCCCCATCGGTGCAGACTCGGCATGCTGCAAGCACTGCGGCATGGGCCCATGCCGATTAAATGCCAAGGATCCTTACGCAAAGGTGGGAGTTTGCGGGGCCACCATTGACACCATCCAGGCAAGAAATTTCGGCCGGATGATCGCAGCAGGCGGCTCTGCCCACACTGACCATGGAATGGCCATGCTGGATCTGTTCCGGGAAGTGGTCAACGGCAAAATCACGGACTACACCATCAAGGACCCCATCAAGCTCAATGAAGTCGCCGCGTCCATCGGCATTGAAACAGAGGAGAAAACCACCGAGGAAGTGGCCCACGCACTTTACGAGGAACTGGAAAGAACCTATACCCAGGTGGAAGGCGAAATTCCCTTTGCCAAACGGGTTCCGCCCAAAACCCTGGAAACGTGGCGAAAGCTGGGCATCGTGCCCCGGGGTGCCATGCGCGAAATCATGGAAATGATGCACCGCACCCACATGGGCGTGGATCAACATTATGAAAACATCATGAAACAGGGAAGCCGAACGGCGCTGTCCGACGGCTGGGGCGGCTCCATGGTGGCCACGGAAATCTCTGATATCCTGTTCGGCACTCCCGTACCGGTGGCCGCGGAAGTCAACATGGGCGTTCTCAAGGAAAACCAGGTCAATATCATCGTACATGGGCATGAACCCAACCTGTTTGAGTCCATGATGGGCTCGGTCAATTCCCCGGCCCTGATTCAGGCGGCAAAGGACGCCGGCGCCGAAGGCATTAACCTGGTGGGCATGTGCTGCTCTGGTGCGGAAATGCTGTCGCGCCACGGAATTCCCCATGCCGGCAACTTCACCTCCACTGAAGCAATCATGGTCACCGGTGCAGTCGATGCCATGGCAGTGGACGTGCAGTGCATCCAGCAGGGCCTGTCCAAGGTGGCCGACTGCTACGGCACTTATCTGTTTACCACCAATCCCAGGTGCCATATTGAAAACACCGAACACATCGAATTTCACGAAGACGATCCGTCCTCGTGCACCGATGAAGTGGTGATCAAGGCCATTTCCCGGTTCAAATCCCGCAAATACCCGGTGCAGATTCCCAATATCCGCAACACCGGTATTCACGGATTTTCCTACGAGTACATCAACTATATGCTCGGCGGAACCTTCCGTGGCTCCTATACACCGCTGAACGACAACATCATCAACGGCCGTATCCGCGGTGTGGCCGGAGTTGTGGGCTGCACCAACCCCCGGGTCAAGCAGGACTGGGTGCATGTGGAACTGGTCAAGGAACTGATCCGAAACGACGTGCTGGTGCTCCAGACTGGGTGTTCCCAGATCGCCCTGGCCAAGGAAGGCCTGTGCTCGCCTGAGGCGGCATACCTGGCCGGCCCGGGCTTAAGCGAGGTCTGCGAGGCTGTGGGCATGCCCCCGGTGCTGGGCATGGGTTCCTGTGTGGACAACAGCCGGATCCTGATCGCGGCAAGTGAGATGGTAAAGGTGGGCGGCCTGGGCGAAAGCATTGCCGAACTGCCCGTGGCCGGAGCAGCCCCGGAGTGGATGAGTGAAAAGGCCATCTGCATCGGCCAGTACTTTGTGGCTTCAGGGGTGTACACGGTATTCGGCGTCACATTCCCGGTCACCCAAAATACCCGGTTCCACGACCTGCTCTTCAATGGCCTGGAAAAACAGGGCCTGGGCAAATGGGGATTTACACCCGATCCCTATGAAATGGCGCAGAAAATGATCGCCCATATCGATGCCAAGAGAAAGGCCCTGGGCATTCACAAGACCCGGGAGCGCAAACTCGTGGACATGGCCGAGCGCCGGGAACTGGCATAAACCATAAACCGCATGTTTTGTTTGAATCCGCAGGGATTCTGTAGTATCAAATAAGCAGAGGACAAACCAAGGGGGGATCACTCATTGATGAGGTCCCCCCTTGATGTATCATAAAACAAGCAGAACCGCTGAAATGAGTGAATACATCACCCATGACCAATCCGGCCGGTCCGTGGGCATTGTGGAAAAGCAATTTTTCACCTTTGCTCAGCCGCCCAACGAAATGCCCCTTGACAGCGGCGCAAGGCTCGGGCCCGTCACACTGGCCTACGAGACCTACGGCACCCTGAATCCGGACCGCAGCAACGTGGTGCTGGTTCTCCACGCCCTGACCGGAGACAGCCATGCAGCGGGCTATTATTCAACAGATGATGACAAGCCGGGCTGGTGGGAAAACATGATCGGCCCTGGCAAGGGAATTGACACGGATCATTATTTTGTGGTCTGCTCCAACGTGCTGGGCGGATGCATGGGATCAACCGGGCCCTGTGCTGTCAACCCGCAAACCGGCATGCCCTACGGCATGAATTTTCCCTTTGTCACCATCGGCGACATGGTCCGGGCCCAGAAGGCTCTGATGGAACACCTGGGCATTGACAGGATCCTGTGTTTGATCGGCGGTTCCATGGGCGGCATGCAGGTGCTGCAATGGTGCGTGCAATATCCGGAAAACGTCTGCGCGGCCATTGCCCTTGCCACCACCATGCGCCATTCCGCCCTGTCCATTGCATTCAACGAGGTGGCCCGCCAGGCCATTGCAGCAGATCCCAACTGGAACCAGGGCGATTATTACGGCAAAAAGCAACCGGATGTGGGACTTTCCGTGGCGCGGATGATCGGGCACATCACCTACTTGTCAGACGAGGCCATGCGCCGGAAATTCGGACGGCGCCTGCAGGACAAGGAGGATTTTTCATACCAGTTTGACGTTGACTTCCAGGTGGAAAGCTATCTGCGCCACCAGGGGGCCAAGTTTGTGGAGCGCTTTGACGCCAACTCGTTTCTCTATATCACAAAGGCGGCTGATTATTTCGACCTGACCCGCTTTAGGGGGGCGGATTCCCCGGTAACCGTCTTTTCCGCAAGCCGGGCAAAATTCATGGTTGTCTCTTTTACCTCTGACTGGCTCTATCCCACCTACCAGTCCAGGGAAATGGTCCAGGCCATGAAAAAAAGCGGGCGGGATGTGAGTTTTTGCGAAATCGAGGCGGAATGGGGCCATGATGCCTTTCTGCTGCCCAATCAACGACTGACCGATCTGGTCAGAGGGTTTATCGACAGTGTCTATGAAGATACCGGAAAACAAGCTGCGCTTTGATCTGCAGGTCATTGCTTCCTGGATCACCCCCGGCTCCAGGGTTATCGGACTTGGCTGCGGTGAAGGCGAGTTGCTGGCATACCTGAAAAATGACAAACAGGTCCGGGAAACCGGCATTGAGCTGGTGGAAGAAAAAGTGGTCAGGTGCATTGAAAAGGGACTGAGCGTCATCCAGGGCGATATCAACCAGGAAGTGCACGATTATCCGACAGGATCTTTTGATTACGTAATTTTAAGCCAGACCCTGCAGCAGGTCTATGATCCGCTGACCCTGATCCGTTCCATGCTGCGCATCGGCAAGCAGGCCATTGTAAGTTTTCCCAATTTCGGTCACTGGCATGTGCGATTGCAGGGGCTTTTTACCGGCCACGCCCCGGTAACCCCGCAGCTGCCCTATCAATGGTATGACACTCCCAATATCCGCATTCTGTCCATCAGGGATTTCCGGGCATTTGCCAGGGAAATGGGATTTACGATTCAAAAGGAAGTGGCCATTAACACGGACAAACAGGACAAAAGCGGCCGGATTGTGACGGCCCTTCCCAACCTGCGGGCCACTTATGGTATTTTTCTCATCAGCAGGAAAAAGGACCGGCTATGGGAACCCAGCACCTGATTTTGGGAAAAACCACGGATTTTCTCACGGGCCAAAGCCTTGTTGATACCCATGATGAAAGGCGCCGGCAGCAAATTGCCCGGTTTCTGGTCGAAGAAAAAGGCTATGCCAAAAACGAAATACAGGCCCGGCAGCAGATGCAAATGGAACTCAATGGAAAGACCGGGCAGGTGTTTGTGGATTTTGTCGTGCATGCCGGTGACAGGCCCCTGATGCTGATTTTATACCGGCCGGGCTCTATTGTGTCGCGCAGGCGGACAGCCGTGGCTGCAGCCCGTATTTTTTACGACAAAGCCATTGCCCTGGCAGTGGTAACCAACGCAGAGGATGCCGAGATCATTGATACGGTCACGGGGCGGGTGACCGCCACCGGCCTGGAAGCCGTTGTTTCCAGAAGCGATGCGGCCCGGGTGCTGGAAAGTCAACAGCCATTGGTGCTGTCGGCACAGCGCCGGCATAAAGAAAAACAGATCCTTTTTGCCATGGAAGTGCTCACCCAAAAGGAATGCGACGAATATACCTGTCAAAACATATAAGTGGATAAAATGAGTGAAATTGCCCAACCCACCCATGTCATGGCGACCTATGCCGAATATGCAGAAGACCGGCGCAAGGAGCGCGGCCAGGCTTTAATCACCGAAGAGCCCCTGTCCATACGCGTGGCCGGCAACGCCTACTCGGTTGTCATGCGCACACCCGGAGATGAAAACGCCCATGTGGCCGGATTCTGCCTGGCCGAGGGGCTTGTGGATCACCCGGAGGACATTGTCACCATCAGCTTTTGCACAGAGGACCAGACCAACGTGGCCACCCTGACGCTCACAGAAGAACGGCGCATTCAGGCGGCCGGGCTGCTGGAGCGCAAGGGCTTTGTCAGCCAGACCAGCTGCGGCATCTGCGGCAAGGAAGTCATAGAAGACATTGCCCGGGTTCTTGTCCCGGTCAAGGCGGCCACTGTTTTTCCCGTCAGCCGGATTATGGCCGGCGTGGAGCAGCTGCCAGATTATCAGCCCCTGTATCGCAAAAGCCGCAGCTCCCATGCGGCCGTCATTTTCAGCCACTCCATGGAACCCATGGCTGCTGCCGAAGACGTGGGAAGACACAATGCCCTTGACAAGGCCATTGGCAAAGTGTTTATGCTAAACCAGATGAAAAACGCATGTCTGGCCATCATGTCTTCCAGACTCAGCTATGAACTTGTGCA
>JAIPES010000065.1 GCA_021737045.1 Desulfobacteraceae bacterium
ATCAAAAATGAATCAAACAAGGAGCTTTTGTTATGACACCGGTGAATTACGATGTGCTCACCCCTGTTCAGTTTCTGGAGCGTAGCGCTGTGGTGTATGCGGACAACATTGCAGTGGTCCACGGAAAAACCCGCCGCACCTATGAACAGTTCTACAGCCGTGTGCGCGACCTTGCCGCGGCCCTGGCCGATGCGGGCATTCAAAAGGGAGACAAGGTGGCCTTTATCAGCCCCAATATTCCGCCCATGCTTGAAGCCCACTTTGCCGTGCCCATGATCGGCGCGGCCCTGGTCTGTGTCAATATCCGGCTTTCCCCGAAGGAAGTGGGCTATATCATCAATCATTCCGAATCCCGGATCGTTTTTGTGGACAATGAATTTGCCGACCGAATCGAGCCGGTTAAGGAAGAATTGCCCCATGTCAAGCGCATCGTCAACATCTGTGACACAAGCGATGAGATGCCGCTTCCGGGAACGGATTATGAATCGTTTCTGGCGTCAGGTGCGGGCAAACTGGCCCCGTTTTTGGTGGAAGACGAGCAGGAGGTGGCCACCATCAATTACACCAGCGGCACCACGGGCTCGCCCAAGGGTGTGATGTACCATCACCGCGGGGCGTTTTTAAACGCCATGGGAGAGCTCATTGAATTCGGCTTAACCCCGGAATCCAACTACCTGTGGACCCTGCCCATGTTTCACTGCAACGGGTGGTGTTTTCCCTGGGCCGTTACTGCTGCCGGCGCCACCCATGTATGCCTTCGGAAAGTGGAGCCAAAAACCATTTACAATATGATCAACTCCGAGCACATCACCCATTTGTGCGCCGCACCAACGGTGTTGATCGGCCTTTCGGCTTATGCCGAACAAAACAGCATCAAGCTCGACCATCACCTGGAGATCATGACCGCCGGTGCACCCCCGGCCCCCCAGGTGATTTTAAACATGGAAAAGGTGGGCGCCAACATCACCCAGACTTACGGTTTGACAGAAGTCTATGGCCCGCATTCCATCTGCAAGTGGCAGGACAGGTGGAAGGACCTGGACCCCGAGGAGAAAGCCAGGATCAAGGCCCGGCAGGGAGTGCCGTACGTACATGCCCTGCACATGAACGTGGTCGATCCTGAGACCATGACCTCGGTTCCCCGTGATGGTCAGACCATCGGCGAGATTGTCATGCGGGGCAACAACGTGATGCTGGGTTATTACAAGGATCCCCGGGCCACCCGCGAGGCTTTTGCCGGCGGCTGGTTTCACTCCGGGGACCTGGCCGTCATGCACCCGGACGGATACATCCAGATCATGGACCGCAAAAAAGACATCATTATCAGCGGCGGGGAAAATATCTCCACCGTGGAACTGGAAAACACCATTTACCAGCACCCGGCTGTTATGGAGGTGGCTGTGGTCTCAACCCCGGATTCCAAGTGGGGAGAGGTGCCCAAGGCCTATATCACACCGCGTCCCGGGGCAGAACCCACAGCTGAAGACATCATTGATTTCTGCAAGCAGAATCTGGCCCGATTCAAGGCGCCCAAACACGTGGTCTTCGGGGAACTGCCGAAAACCGCCACAGGCAAAATCCAGAAATACAAGCTGCGCGAAAAGGAATGGGGCGAAACGCAAAAGGCCGGCTGATAATCAATGCGCACAGGTGCCGGGGCTGTGGAAACGGCCCCGGCATTTATGGGCAGACAATGTTTTGCCCTGTTAAAGCTGATGGCACCCTAAAAAGCTTTTTATCGCGTCCGCTGTTGTTGCAGGAAGAAGGCCCTGCGGCCGGGGCCGAACACTGCAAATCACTTTTTGCCGCATGCTTAAAAGCTTTGATTTTATTTTTTTGAATCTTGGACCTTGAACCTTGAACCTTGAACCTTTACAGCATCATCAAAGCTGATGGTAAGCCACTCTGTCATCGGCCAGGCACTCCCGGGCCAGGTCGACTAAGTGGGCGTGATGGGTAAAAAAGATCACCTGGGTCTGTGCGGAGAGATCGGCCAGGATTTCCAGGGCGGCTGCGGCCCGGTCATTGTCGAATTTGATCAGGATGTCATCGACGATAAAGGGCATGGGGCTGGTTTTTTCCATTGTCATCTCCAGACCCGCCAGACGCAGGGACAAATAAAGCTGATCTGCCGTGCCGTCGCTCATGGCCCACACAGGGACCAGTTCGTGCTCTGCCCCGCGCACCCCGGTGATCACCGGGCGGCCGGTATCGTCGAATTCCGGACGCATGCCGGAAAACGCCCCGCAGGTGATTTTTGCAAACAGCTCCGAGGCCCGAAAGAGCATGGGGTCCTGGTTTTTTTCCCTGAACCGGTCAATGGCCCGGTCCAGCACCCGGGTGGCAATTCTGACCCGTACATAATGGCGGGCATCCGGATCCAGGCGCCCCAGAATTTCCTGGCGCTTCTGGGCCAGTTCAGCGGCTTTTGCGCTGCCGTCCATTTTCGACATTTCATTTCCCAGGCTGCCGAGGGTCTCTGTAAGGCTGTCTTTCTGCTTTGTCAGCTCTGCAATTTTCTCATCATAGCGGCTGATTTCCGGTTCAATGCCATCTGCATCCACGGCCCCGGCCGCAGCTGTAAATTGCTCCACCGTGGCACCGCCGGAAAGTTCCAGAATCCTTTGTTCAAGGGAATTTAACTCGGTTTCGAGCTGTCTGCGCTTTTCGGATCGCTGTTCGGCTTCGGGCAGGTGCCTGTAATCCGTGCACCCGGCCTCCTCGCACATCCGCCCAAGTCGGGTCTGCAGGGATTGGGTGTTTTTGCGTGCGGTTTGAAGGTTTTTTTTCTCCGCTGTCAGTTGTTTTTCAAGGGTGGTTTTCCGGGTTCTGTCCTCCCGGGCACGGGTCAGGCGGGTGTGGAGCTGCAGGACAATGTCTTGGGCCGCGCTGCCGGAAAGGTCCGGAGCAACGGCATCTGTCAGGGCCGAGACCTTGTTGGAAAACGCCTCTGCATCCCGGTCTATGCCCTGGATGCGTTTTTGAAGGGTTTCTGCGTTTCTGAGCTTTTCAAACAGGGTGCGCACATCCTCCATGACCGCTTCGGCTTCAGCCGGGCGGGAATCTGCGGAAAGGCCCAGAGAAGAAACCGCTGCCGCCCAGCTGGCACGCCATTTTTCAAATTCCTTTTGTCCGGTTTCAAGCCGGTTTTTGGCCGCAACCAGTTCCTTTTTTCTGGCCGCGGCCTCTGAGTCTATTTTTTCATGTTCGGCAGCCAGATTTTTTTCATCTTCAATGATCTTTCTGGCCTGAAATACGAGCCGGCTTAAGGAAAGGCCGGAAAAACCGGTTTGCGGATCCAGTTTTTTGAGCTGCGCTGCCAGGGCGGCCCGGCGGGTTTCGGTCTGGTTTTCCAGATCCCGTGCTTTTGCGCAGACTTGCTCAAATTCGGACAAATCGCTTTTTAACACCACAAAATCCCGGATCCATCGCTCCATTTCCCGGGGCGTTTTCGGAGAGATCCCGGTTTGCGCCCAGAGGCCTTCCCATTGACCGCGAAGGTTTTCAAGTTCGGCTTGTGCCTGTTTGTATGCCGCATCCAGTTCAGCCCTGCGGTTTTGTGCAGCCTGGTGGTCCGCAGCAAGCCTTGCGTGCTCGGCCACCCGGTCGGCCTCCCGGCGCAGGCGGTCTGCAAGTTCGTCTGCGCCTTTTACATGGTATTCAAAGGCGTCGGCCAGAATGGTGCAGTTGTTTGAAAGACAGAGGTATTCGGTAATCGCCTGCTCATCCGGGCGGCCGCCTTCAAGCCGGGTGCGGACAAGGTGCCAGCCCTGATCCCTTCGGGCCCGGGCGGTGTTCAAGTCAGACTCGGAGGGTACGGCCTGGGCCATCTGCCCGGCCTTTATGCGGGTTTCGGTTTCCCGGAGCTGCTCATCTATCTGTTGGCGCTCCCTGGCCAGTTCGCGGGCGCGGGTTTTGCCCTGATCAAAGCTGTCTTCATAAACCTGGATGGTTTCTATTGCGGGGACAGGCAGTTTTTGCAGCTCGCCGGCGGTTTTGGCGGAAAGGCCCATCTGCTGCATCCGGTTTTCAAAAGCGGCCCTGCGGGCATCCATGCCGGCAAGATCCTGCTTGTTTTGTTTTTCCAGGGGCGTGTATTCCAGGGCTTCTGCCAGCACGCCCTCCAGGGCTGCTATGGATTGCGGGTCCCGGGGCTCGGAAAGCTGCTGTTTTTGTTCTTCAAGGTGCCGGATTTCCCGGGTTGTTTCCGGCAGGGTCTCTTTTGCGCTTTCCATACGGGTTGTGATCTGCTCATATTCAGAGGAAAGGCGCCGGATGGCCGCGGCTTGTTCCTTTTTGATCCGCAGCTGTTCGGCATCTTCAAGGCTTAAATCCCCTGAGAGGTTGCGCAGGATTTCCCGGCATTCGCCAAGTAGGGCAGAGCGTCGGGTATCGAGGCCAACCCGGTCGGCTTCAGCCTTGTGCTGGCTGCCAAGCTGCTGGTAAAGCTCTTCAATGAGTCCGGCGTTGTTGATAATTGCATCATCGGGCAGCAGCCCGGACATTTCCTTTTCAATGGCGGAAATGGCGGTTTCTGCACGCTCGGTCTCCCTGCCGGCCATGTCGAGTTTAGACACAAGATCCCGGCGGGTTTCGGCAAAATCGGCTGCCAGCACCGGGGTGTTTTCATATCGGGACAGCAGGTCTGTGACTTCCTGCCGCCGGGCAATGACAGGCAGGGCCTGTCTGATTCTGTCCAAATGATGGCGCGCCTTTTGGTTTTCCCGCAGCTCGGCTTCAACCTTTTGGCGGTTTTCCCTGGCCTGCCGGTACTCCTTTTCAAACCCTGTCCACCGGGTGCCGGGAAGCATGGTCTGCTGAAGCTGTTTTTCAATGTCTTTTAACTGCAATAACGCGGCATTGATGGCCGGGTTTTTCCCCGAAGGCTTAAACAGATTTTCGGCTTCGGCCTGAAGCGCATCGCGGATTTCTTTCAGCCGCACAATCCCGGATCCGGCCGAAAATACGAGCTGGCCCAAATCCCCGCCCCCTGAGACAATCTGACGGCCGCCGGCCACCAGATCATCATAGCCGATACCAAACATGGTGGCAAAAACATCTGCATCAACGTTGTTTAAAAACCCGGCCAGAACGCTTTCCTGCACCACGGCCTGATCGTCTGCCCCCCGCAGGGTGTTGGTCCGGCCCTTGCGCCGGACAATGTCCAGTCGCTGCCCGTTATCCGCGCACAGTGTTGCGCCCACGCGCATTTTGGCATAAGGATGGATGAAGCTGTCGGAGCTTCGTTCGTCAATTCCGTAGAACAGGCCGCGCAAGGCCCGCAGAGCCGAGCTTTTACCGGCTTCGTTGGGGCCGTAGACCAGGTGAAGGCCCCGGCCGGTCGTGCTGAAATCAAGGCAGGTGTTTGTAAACGGGCCAAATGCGGTCAGGTGAAGGACATCGATTTTCATGATCTTTCTCCTTTGCCCATCAGCCGGCCCACCAGTTCCGGCCGGATCTGGTCCAGAACCTCCTTGATCCAGTCCGGATCATCGCATTTGATGCCGTCTGTGCCCTGTCTGAGCTCTATGGGCAGCTTGCGGCAGAAATCCGAAAGCTCGCTGCCAAGTGCTGTTCTGGCCTCTGGGTCGTGTGCCAGGTCCTCAAACAGGGATACAAGTTCTTCCATGGCTCCGCCTGAAGGCGGATGATCAATACTTTCAGGAAGGCGGCAGAAAAACCGGACTTTTTCCACCCACACCCGGCCTGCCCCGGTTTCAATGGCCGCGGCCCGGATTTCGCCGGTCCAGCGTTCCGGGTCTGCGGCCAGTTCGCCGGCAGCCTTTGTTTCACCTATGATTTCCACCCGAACGGCCAGGGGCATGGCATTGTTTTCCGAAATCACGGCTTCCAGTTGGCCGGCAAACGCGCTGATCACTTCGCGGGCGTCGTGGCTGCCGCCCGCGTCAACAGAGATCAGGGACCAGCGCACCACGTCGGTGGGGGTAAATGCAAGGTCAATATCCTTGCTGTCTGTAACTGTCACCAGAACGCATCCTTTGGGCCCGGCCTCCCGGATATGCCGGCCCTGGGTGTTTCCGGGAAATACGATAAAGGGATCCCGGCTCAATACCTCGTGATCGTGAACATGGCCCAGTGCCCAGTACTGATATCCTGCTTGCGCAAGCCGGGCTGGAGAGCAGGGGGCATAGGCTTCATGACCGGGTCTGCCTGTGGCGCAGGTATGGAGCATGCCGATATTAAACCGGCCGGGCAGAGGTGCCGGGTAGTCTGCGGACAGGTCGTTTTTTTCCGCGGGTGCGGCAAAACTTCTGCCGTGGATGGCCACGGCCGGATCATCCATGGCTGCGGTTTCGGCGTGGTTGGCGGCAAACAGGGTAACGTTGTCCGGCATGCGCAGCGAGCGGGTGATGGTGCTTGCGGCATCGTGGTTTCCGGCTGTCACAAATACCCGAATACCGGCTTTTTGCAGGCGGACCATCTGGTTGATAAAATACAGGCCGGTGTTGTAATCTTTCCAGTCCCCGTCGTAGAGATCTCCGGAAATCAGAATAAAGGACACTTTTTGCCCGAGCGCGAGTTCCACCAGGTTTTCAAAGGCCCTGCGGGTTGACAGCCGGAATTCCTCAACAGGAGCCCCGTCATAAGCCTCGAGCTTGTGCATGGGGCTGTCCAGGTGAATATCTGCAGCATGGATAAAACGAAACATAAGCGGGTAATTCCTTTTTATTTGACTGTGCTGCACTCATAAAACAATACATAAGGGCAAATATCATGGCAGTAGTCATGATCGATCTGCTTGAAAATGGCGGCCAGGACCTCGCCGTGCCGGTCGGTGAGACCGGCCTGCCTGACCATACCGGTTTCCCCGATCTCGTGGATAAAACCCGAAGACACAAAGGTTTTCATCACCGGCTGGTGCACGTGGAAAATGGCCAGCCGGATGTCCCGGGCCCCAAGTTCATCTTTTAGCGCGCGCAGTTCGTCAATGGCTGTGATATCGATAAAGCCCACAGCCTGAAAATCAAGCAGCACATAGACAAGCGGGGTGCGCACCGCATCGACCCTTTCAAGAATGTGGGCCACCGTGTATTCCGCGTTGGCGAAAAATATGACATTGTCTGAGCGCAGATGAAGGATCTGGGGACAGCCGGGCTTGTCTGCGGCATCAGCGTTGACAAATACGTTGATTTCCGGGTCCTTGGTGATTTGCACAATGCGCGGATGCATGGTCTTCCACATGAAAAAGATCAAAGAGGCCGCCACTCCGATCATAAGTGCATAATCGGGTTTGACCGCAAGGGCCAGAACAAAGACCGTGACGGCCACAATTCCGTCATCTCTGTTCTGACGCCACAAAGAAAGCACCTCCCCGGGGTGAAACAGGGTCATAACGGCGCTGATGACAACAGCGGCAAGGGCGGCTTTGGGAATATAGGTGAAAAGCGGGGTTAAAAACAGCAGGGCAAAAATCACCAAAAATCCTGAAACAACGCTTGATATGGCGCTTTTGGCACCGGCTGCAAAATTAACGGCCGTGCGCGAAAACGAGCCGCTTACCGGATAGCACTGGAAAAACCCCCCGACCAGGTTGGCCAGGCCCTGTCCCACAAATTCCTGGTTCACATCGATTTTCTGTTTGGATTGAGATGCCACGGCCTTGCTGACGCTGTAAGTTTCAGCAAAGCTGACCAGGGCGATGACCACGGCCGGACCGATCAAATTGCTGACTGTCTCCGGGGCCACTGACGGTACGTAAAATCCGGCCAGCCCGGCCGGGCTTTTTCCGGCCACGGCAACCCCGGCTTCATGGAGTTTGAGCAGGGCCACCGCGCCTGTTGACACCACAAGGGCCACAAGCCCGGCCGGAAAGGCGGGCCGGTATTTTTTGACAAAATAGATAAAAACAAAGCACGAAACCCCGATAAGCACGGTGGCCGGATGCAGACCGGAAAGATTCTTCCCGATTTCAATGAGCATGAAAACGATAAATTCGTGGCGCTCCGTGCTGAGTCCCAGCAGGTTGGGGATCTGGGCGGCGATAATGATCAGGGCCGCAGCAGAGGTAAACCCCTTGACCGCAGAATGGGATATAAACGACATGGCCTGGCCCATGCCGGCAATGCCCACAGACAGGTAAACAGCCCCCACAAGGATTGAAAGCACCAGAGCCAGATCAATGAACTGCCGGCTGCCGGGTTCGGCCAGGGGCGCAAGAGTGGTCAGCACAAGCAGGCTCATAATGGCAATGGGACCGGTGGCCAGCTGCCTGAGGCTTCCCCACAGCCCGCCGATGATCGGGGTGATGGCGGCTGCATACAGGCCGTAGACCGGCGGAAGGCCTGCTAACATGGCGTATGCCATGGACTGGGGAATCAGCACCACGGCCACGGTCAGCCCGGCCAGGCTGTCTGCGCCAAACATTTGCCACGAATAGCCCCTGAGCCATCGGATAAAGGGGAAAATCCGGACAACCAGGTTGTTGTTTTGAAACATGCGGCCGGTCATGGGTGTTTCCTGTTTATTGTTTCAGGAAGATGCGTTCAGGGAGTTTTCTATCAGGAATGTGCATTGCCGACAACCGGGTTTTGTCCCGGATGCAGCCGGTATGTTGACAAAGCCGGCAAGGTTTCTTAATTTATTGATAATCAGCCTTTCCCGAGAATGGTTCAGACGCCAACTTCAGTGATTATCAAAAGGAGGGAAAATCATGGGTTTTGCACTTTCGGAGATGCAATTGACCAGTCCGGGTTTTGAAAACCGGGGACAGATTCCGCAAAAATACACCGGCTACGGTGAAGATGTATCCCCGCCCCTGGAATGGACAAAAGTGCCAGAGGGCACGCGCAGCTTTGCCATTATCTGTCATGACCCGGATGCACCGTTGGTGGAGCCGGGCACCTACGGGTTTGTTCACTGGGTTCTCTACAATATCGCCGGCGATGTTTCGGAAATTCCGGAAGGATGTCCAGACTACACCATGGGGGTAAACAATTTTAACGAAAAGGGCTACAAAGGACCCAAGCCCCCGGCCGGCCACGGCATCCATCATTACTTCTGGTGGCTGCTGGCTTTAAACAAGGATTTGAAACTCGAATCCGGCCTGACCCAGTGGCAGCTGCTGGAGAAAATTGAACCGCACCTGATCGGCATGAACCGGATTGTGGGTATATATGAAAAATAAATCCAAGGGCGGGGTCGCTTACAAACCGACCCCGCCCGCAGGGGTTTCCTGGAAGTTCAAGGTTCAAAGTTCAAGGTTGATGGCACCGTAAAAAGTCTTAAAACGGATATAACTGCCAACCAACAAAGAAATAACTTCTTGATTTTACTTAACACTTAATCACTTAAAACTTAACACTGCCTGTAAAAAAGACTTTTTACAGGCTTATCAAGGTTCAAGGTTCAAAAAAGCAAAGCTTTTAAACATGCGGCAAAAATACCGCTGTATCGGGATAAGCAGCTTTTTACGGGTTATTCAAAAAGATCCTTGAATTGGCGCATTTTTTGCGGCCCCCACTGGGTGCAGAATGCGGGTTTGCCTTTCATGACAAGCTGCATGCAGATATCTTCGCACCCTGGATCGCAGTGAATGATTTCATCCTCCCGGCCCTCCCTGATTTTTCTCGGCCAGTCGGGATCGGCAAACAGCACACGGGCCAGACCCACCAGATCGGCTTTTCCTGAAGCCAGAATGTTTTCTGCCGTGCTGCCGGAAGAAATTCTTCCGGCCGTGATCACCGGCACGGCCACATGCTTTTTGATTTCCGCGGCCAGGTCCGCCATGTAGCCTTCGGTTTTGGATCGGGCAATGATTTCAGGCTTCATAAAGGATTCATAGGTGCCGCCCACGACCGAAAGATAAACTGCTCCGCCATCTGAAAGGGCCCTGGCGACCCGGGTGGATTCCCCGGGTTTTAAGCCGTCGTCCAGATATTCATCTGCCAGAAACCGGTAGCCAACCGGAAAATCCCCCACCGCATCCCTGACTGCGCCCAGCACCTCCAGGGGAAACTTCATCCGGTTTTCAAGACTGCCACCGTATTCATCGGTGCGTTTGTTGGTATGCGGGGATACAAACTGGGCCAGCAGGTAGCCGGTGCCGCCGTGGAGTTCAACCATGTCAAAACCGGCCTGTTTGGCCCGTTTTGCCGCATCGCGGAATTTGTCCCGGATCTGGTGGATTTCGTCAATGCTCAGGGCTCTCGGGGTTTTGCCGAATGTATCGACTTCCGAGGGCGCCACAGGTTGTTGGCCCCCGGCAAACCGTCCCGCATGATTGATCTGGATGCATGCAAGCGCGCCCTGGTTTTTGATTTCTTTGGCCAGCTGCGTCAGACCCTCCAGGTATTGGTCCGCATCAATGCGGAGGGTGCGGTTGCCGGCACTTGCCACCGGATGGTCCACTGTGGCGTTTTCCACCACGATCATGGCGGCCCCGCTTTGGGCCATCAATCGGTAGTGTTCCAGCAGCAGTTTGGATACAGCCCCGCCTTCTGATGCATAGCCCAGATACAGGGGCGCCATGGTGATCCGGTTGTCCAGCCGGATGCCGCCGACTTCAATGGGGGAAAACAATGTTGAGTACATGGCTGCCTCCTTGCTTAAAGGATTGATCAACTGAATCGTTTGGCAATGAGCTTGCCGAGAAACTGCATATGATCAAAAACCGCCTGCCGGTCCCGGCCCGGGTAATTGCGAAAGGAGATCAGCACGCCGTTTACTGCGGCAAAAAGGGCGCGGGCCATGGCCCGGGGGTTTTCGGTTGTATGGCCGGCCGCAAATATGGCTTCCAGCCGGTTGAGCAAAGCGCGGGCGGCATGGTTAAGCTTTTCCACCAGGTTCGGGGCCAGTTCCCCGTCGAGCATGAAATGGGTCATCATCCTGAAATAATGATCCTTTTGTGTCAGAAAATCAATGAAATCGGCCACAACTGCTTCCAGCAGATTGCCTGGGGGGTTGTTTGCGGCAATGGTGTCAATTCTGGCCAGGATTTCTTCCACGCCGCGGAGAAAGGCTTCCATGAAAAGGGTCTGCTGATCCGGAAAATACCGGTAGATGGTGGCATGGGAAATGCCGGCTTCGGCGGCAATGTCGCGGATGTTGACTTTATGAAACGGCTTGACCCCAAAGACCCGTTCTGCCGCATCAATAATGACGTCCCGTTTGGCATTTTGTTCCTGCTTCTTTAAATCCGCAAAGGTTTGTTTTTCAGGTATGTCGGTTGCGCGCGCCAGGTTGATGCTCCTGTTTCAATGGTTTGATAATGGCTGACGGCCATTGGAATCAAAAATTAAAGCATATCACAACCGCGGGTTTTGGAAAAAGGGATTTCCACATAGGCAGCCGCGGCACATGAGCGCACCGCGGCTGCCGGGGATTGAAAAATACAGAGCTGAAAGATCAAGCCGATGCCATCACTTCAGACAAGGCCAGATCCTGATAGGCATGAAACAAGCGGTGACAGAATTGGTCCCATTGCTTCCAGAAATCCAGTGAGGCATCGTCTGTGCCAAAGGGTTCGGCAATTGCAATCAGTTCCTTGATTTTTTCAGCCAGGGAAGTGATGACCTCGGATTTGGCGCCTTTGAGCACTCCGGCAACAAATTGTTCCGGCGGATACCAGGACTTTGCCCGCTGAATATCCCGGTAAAGCTGGGTGAGCAGAACATTTCGCGGGCCCTCCCAGAGCTCGTTGACCGCCCCGTCGCGGTATATGCGCGGAAGGGAGGAAAAATCCTCCATGACCCCGTGGCCGCCGAAAATGGACATGGCCATCCGGGTGATATCAACGGTATCCCAGGAAGCCGTGATTTTCTGCAGCATGATCAGCTCCCGGATGTCAAAGCGATGCCGTTTCTGCGCTTGGGTTTCATCATTTGTCATCCCGCCTTTGAGCCCGCCTTCCAGGGCCAGAAAATCCCGGTAAAGCCGGAATGCCCCGGCTGTGGTTCTGCGGGCGGCTGTTTCCATCTCCCGGATCTGGCCGGCCACCAGGGGAAAGCGGTTGATGGGCATGCCAAAGGCTTCCCGGTACTCGCTGTATTTTTTGGCTTCCCGGGCCGCCCGGGTCATGCTGGCCGCACCCGAAAGCCCGACGGTAAGCCGTGAATAGGTGAGCACCACCCCCGCCACGTTGGCCACCCCCCGGTCCAGGGGGCCCACGGGATAGGCCACGGCGCCGTCAAAAGTCAGTTCTGCCGTGGTCAGCTCGCTGGTGCCCATTTTCCATTTGATTCGGTCAATGGTATACCCGTTCCGGATCTCCTTTTCTTTGTTTCCCGGAAGCCAGGAGGGCACCACAAACAAGGCCACTTTTTCCGCCCCTTTGGGCCGTGCAGTGACAACGGCGTAGTCGGCATGGGTGGCGGAACAGAAAAACTTGGTTCCATACAGCCGCCAGGTGCCGTCTTGTTCCACGGCTTCAAGCACGTTGGCCGGCACGTCAGAGCCGCCGTGGATTTCGGACAAATATTGGGCGCCGATGGCAAAATCGCCGTCAATGCCCTCCTTGCAGTGCTGGACGATCTGCTTTAACTCCGGGGTGTCGGCAAATTGTTCGACAATGGCCACCAGTCCCTCGGTACAAGTCACGGGACAGGCAATGCAGGCCTCGCTGTTTTGATAGATCAGATACATTTTGATCAGTTTGACCCATGGGTGGGTTTTTTCGGAAAAAAGGGCCTCCTTGAAGACTTCCTCTTCCATGATCCGGGTTTCCATGGGCCGGACAATACGATCGATGCGGTGATTGTGACCGTCATAGTGCATCATGTACGGCCGTTTTTCCGGCCAGGCAATGGCATCGGCCAGATCCCGCCACCGAAAGGAGGCTTTTTCAGAGACTTCTCCGGCCGCCTGGTCGACCATTTCAAATTTGTCTCCAGTGTAGCATTTCAGGACCTGCTGGATAAACGGATCATCCCGGTAGTAGTCCACCTGATCCCGCCACTCAAGAAACGGGTCGAAATTGTAGGGATTGATTTCCCTTGGATTGCGTTCCATATGGTGCTCTCCTTTGAATTTTGTTTTTTTCTTCAAACAGAGCCGAATTTACGGCATCATGGTTTGGAGGTCTTTTTTCAAAACTTTGCCCACGGAGTTTTTGGGGATCGCCTCCACAAAAACAACGTCCTTGACCTGTTTGAACCCGGCCAGGTTCTGCCGGCACAACTCAAGGATATTTGCTTTGGATACCCGGGCTTCTTTTTGAGGGGCAATAAATGCCACAGGCACTTCCCCCCATTTCTCATCTGCCCTGCCCACAACTGCGGCTTCAGCCACGCCCGGCTGGGAGACGAGCAAGGCCTCGATTTCCGCCGGGTAGATATTTTCCCCGCCGCTGATGATCATGTCCTTGAGCCGGTCGACCACGCAAACAAATCCCTCAGCGTCCTTTTTGCCCAGATCCCCGGAACGGTAATATCCGTCGATCAGGACTTCCTTTGTGGCCGCAGGGTTGTTCCAGTAGCCGGTAAACACCTGGGGACCGAACAAACAGATTTCCCCGACTTCATTCGGGCCCAGTTCCCTGCCGTTGTCCGGGGAAAGAATTTTGACATCCCCGTGAAATACCGGCTTGCCCGCAGAATCTGCTTTTTCCCAGGGCATGTCATGGGTCCAGAACGTGATGGCACCGGTGTACTCAGTGGCCCCGTAGACCTGGTGCACCTGGATGCCTTTTTCCCGGTAGGCGGCAATCAGGCTTTGGGCAACGGGTGAACCGCCGCAGATGATCTGGTTGAGATGTGACAGATCAACTTCTGCCATACCGGGCATCATGATCATGTATTGCAGCATTAGCGGCACGGTCATCAGAAAATTGATTTTCTCATCGGCAATGACCGACCATATTTTTTGGGGATCAAAATCCGGCATGTACACGGTGGTGCAGCCCCGATGCACGTTGGCCAGAATCGGGGCCAGCCCGCCGATGTGGAAAAGGGGGGCCACTGAAAGAAACCGGCTTTTGCTGCGCCAGTCAATGGTATGGCTCAACCCGATGGAAGCCCAGAACAGATTGTCATGGGACAGGGTCACGCCTTTGGGTTTTCCGGTGGTGCCGGAGGTGTACATTAAAAGCGCCGGGTCGCTGCCGGATCCGGTCTTTTCGGGTTCATTGCCGGGCATTTTTCGGAGCTCGGCTTCCAGGTCCGGATCATCGCTGCTGCTGTTTCTGCAGATATACACGCGGCAGGCGATATCCGGCCGGATCTGTTCCACCGGATCGGCAAACTGTTGGTCATAAATCAGGGCCGCGGCTGTGCAGTCGTTTAAGATAAAAGCCAGTTCCCGGGCATGAAGCCGCCAGTTGAGCAGCACGGTCACGACCCCGATTTTGGCGGCCCCAAACAGGCAGGTGGTCACCCATTCATCGTTTTTTCCCAGCACGGCCACCCGGTCTCCAGGGCGAATGCCTTTGGCTTCCAGCAACTCAGCCACCTGGTTGGCCCGTTTGTTGATCTGTTCATAGGAGTAGCGATACCCGCCGCCCACCCCGGCTTCCTGATCCGGTGATAAAAAAGCCCGATTCTGAATTAAATTGCCAAGATTCAATTGCATGCCCATGCTCCTTTACTTTTAGTTAATAAAATAACCATTGGTTACTTTATTAAATCAGTGATCATTTTTTTGTCAAGCAAAACCCTGATAAGCCTGTAAAAAGTTTTTTTTACAGGCAGTGTTAAGTTTTAAGTGATTAAGTATTAAGTAAAATCAAAAAGTTATTTTTTTAATGGTTGGCGATTATACCAGTTTTAGGACTTCCAAGGAAGTCCAAGGGCGGGGTCGGCTTTTGAAGCGACATTGAGCGTTTTTGCATAAAGATTTCAAATTGTTTGAGGAAGACAGGGCGGGTTTGTCAATTTTAAGCAAAGGCATTTGATCAATCCGCAAAATCGGTCAGGAGCGA
>JAIPES010000066.1 GCA_021737045.1 Desulfobacteraceae bacterium
GCCTGACTGCGGGTGTTGACTGGATCCATTACGATCTTTCTTCAACTTCGACGCCAAAAAAAGGAGAATATGACAACCCCTCTTATTTCCTTCTCGGCAAGGCCGATTACCTGGACAAACGGCTTATTTTATCCGCCGGATTGCGATACGATGACTATGAATATGAAGCCAAGGGCCAGAATATAGAATCCGAAGATGAAAACACTACGCCACAGATCGGAATAGCCTATCTGCCTGTCGAGAATCTCAAGTTAAGGATCAACTACGCGGAAGGGTTTAGAATGCCGGCACCGGGAGAACTGGCCTATGACATTTTCTCTTATGGGGTGCAATACTCCGGCAATCCCGATTTAAAGCCGGAACAAAGTCAGACTTATGAAGCAGGCCTGGATTTCTATTACAAATATTTTGATGCGTCACTGACTTATTTCCATACTGAATATAAAGACAAGATCAGCGGAACTTTCGTCAGCCCGACAGAGTATACCTATCTCAACATTGGAGAAGCCACTGTTTCAGGCTTCGAGGGCGAGCTTTCATATGACCTGGCCCATCTTCTTAACTTGTCAGGCTGGCAAATAAAACCTTATGCCAGTTTTGTCTACCTTCTGGACTATACCAATGAGGAAACCGGTGAAGACCTGGAGCAAATTTCCGAATACAAAGGGGCGTGCGGGATACGGGTTCACGACTTAGAAGGCTTCTCAGCCGCATTCAACCTGACCTACACAGACCATTTGACCGACTATGGCGGCGAAAAACTGCCCAGTTATGCAGTGGCCAATCTTTCATTGGAAAAACGGCTGGTCAATTGGGGCCGTTATGGAGACATGAGCCTGCGCGGGGAAATAAAAAACCTTTTTGACAGGGATTATGCTCACAAAGACGGTTATCCCATGCCCGGGCGCAATTTTGCCATAGGGCTTCGGTATCAATTCTAAATAAGGACGGGCAGCAAAACCAAAACATACGGACATGGAGGACCGCGATGAAGCGCCGCATAAGATTATTGTACGCCAAACGGCTGCTGTTCATACTGGTATTCGTATGCACCCCGCCGGAAGTTGCGGCCCTTGCAAATGAGGTCCAAGATGCAACGCAAAGCACTGAAACACGGGAAACCGCCAAAACAAAAACAACCAAAATGGAGGAAATGGTGGTCAGATCCACCAAGATCGAGCGCAAAATTGAACATATAACGGACTCGGTAACCGTTGTCACCGAAGACCGGATCAGGATGGGGGGCTTTACAGACACAACGGAGATTCTGCGCTTCACTCCCAGTGTCGGGTTCAAGCAGGCCGGCGGCCCGGGACAGTTCAATTATCCAAAGCTGCGGGGATATGATGACGGCCATTTTCTGGTTCTTGTCAACGGCATGAAGATCAATGAGGCCTACGGGGCCGGAACCGGCAATTTTCTCGGGCATATCGACCCCAGACTGATCCAATCCGTGGAAATTCTCCGCGGCCCCCAGGCCTCATTGTACGGCTCGGATACCACCGCCGGGGTTATGTCCTATACAACCATAAGCGGAAAACCCGGTGTTCATTACAATGTGGGGGCCGAATACGGCTCCCTGGAATGGAAAAAGGGATACGGCAGCGTGCGGGGCGGTACGGAGACCTGGGATTATGCCGCGGCTGGGGCCTACACCGACAGCGGCGGGATCCACGACGAGGAGTATTACAAAAACCTGTCCCCTGCCGTTAAACTCGGCTGGCATCCCGGCCCTTTTGATGTGGAACTGGCCTATTTGTATGTCGAAAGCGAGTTTCAGGCGGCTGAACTCAATGAATCCAATGAATTCCTCTCCAGCCGGGATGCGCATTATGCCTTTCAAACACCGGACCCGAATAATGCCAACGAGTATGAACATCACATCACCACCCTGAATGTCTCCCACCGGATCAATGATGCCTTTCGCCAGAAAATGGTGCTGGGCTGGTTTGAGAAAGATCTTTACCGTAATGACAAGGATGATGGCCTGCTGGGATATGAAACCGCGCCCTTTGACAATTTTACCTATGACGGGGTCACCTATGATAAGGGCGCGACCGTTCCGATTTATGATGAAGGTACAGGCGAGGCATACGGTTACGACCATAAAAACCTGATGGGTGACTATAACCTGATATGGGATATGCAGATAGGAAGCACCGGTGCCAATACCATGCTTTACGGGTTTGAATACCTGTACCAGGAAGGCGGGAAATGGGGGCGCTATGGCGATGTCACAGCAGATACTTACAACTACTCATTTTATGTCAATGACCAGTTAATGCTCCTGAATGACGCCATGATCCTCTCCGCCGGACTGCGGCGGGATGAACATGAAGTCTATGGCAGTGAGACCACCGGCAAGCTGGGCTCGGCCTATACTTTTCTCCAAACCGGGACCACCCTGTTTGCCAACTACGGAACCAGTTTCAGGGCTCCCACATTTTCCAACCTCTATGATCCGACCTATGGCAACGAAAACATAGATCCCGAGACCGGCTGGACAGTTGAGGGCGGGGTTCGCCAGGCATTCATGAACGGCCGGCTAAATGCGGAACTGACCTATTATTACTCGCAATTGGATGATGTCATTGTTTTTGACCACACCATCGTCAATCCAAGACGGGACTCGGGATACGGCGAATACGCCAACCGGGATTCCCAGGAGGTCAGCGGCCTGGAATTCTCATTTGACGCCGGTCTCACCGATCATCTGACCCTTCGCGGCAACTACACCTATACCGGCTCGCACAGCGAGGACGCCGGAGAGCGCTACCGCACCGTTCAGATCGCCCGGAACAAGGGCAGCCTCAATCTTTTTTATGAAACGGCAAAATATAATTTCGGGGTTACCGGCTATTACTGCGGTCCGCGGCTGCGCTGGAAAGGCGATCTCGAAATGGAGGCGTATTTCCGGCTGGATGTTTCCGGCCGCTACAAGATTTATGAAGGCCTTAACCTCTATGGCCGCATCGAAAACCTGCTGGACGAAGACATCAAAGAAGGTCTCGGATATGAACAGCCCGGTTTTTACGCAATCATGGGCATTGAATACTCTCTTTAAACCCAGGAGGCTGCCATGAAGATCCTATTTGTTCACGGCTATATGTTCAATACACAGACATGGAGCCGGGCCAAAGCCCTTTTGAAAAACACCGGCATCGAGCTGCATCTGTTCTCGCAGATGCAGTCGGCTGAGAAGGCCCTGGCGTTTATGGAAACCGAGCCGGTGGATATTTTTATCGGCGATCTCTTTCATGATCTTCCCATGCGGGATAGCCTCCTGAAAGGCGCGGAAAAAGCAAAAATCCGGGCCGGCGTGGGCTGGGATATGCCTCCTGATTTCTCGACCTTTTCCGAGACGGACATACTCCGGTTCAACCAGTTTCTATCCAAAATATCGGCTGCGAACTATGCCGACGGCATCCGTTACCTGGCTGCCTGCGCGGGCATGGCAATCGACTGGCAAAACCCGCAGCCGGTTCAGACCCATGGCATTCATCACCCTGAAGCCCCGGAGCTTTTCTCAAGCGTGGCCGCCTATATGCAGTGGTATGCCGGCCGGACCGGGTCAGCTGGCACGGGACCGGTGATCGGCGTGACCTGCTATTACGGACAGATTGTCGAAAATAATCGCGATGAGATTGATGCCCTTATTCAAAGCATTGAAGCAAACGGTATGATACCGCTTTGCGTCTGCTCCGAAGGCGGCCGGGATGCCGCTCTGCCCCTGCCCGGGCGCTACCCCTGGCTTTCCTGTTTCAAGGAGAGCCAGACTGAAAACGGACCCGGGTTAAGGGCTATTATGAACCTCATGGCCGGCCGCCTGCTTGCCACACCGGCGGATGCCTTTGTCCTGCAGGAGCTCAAGGTCCCGGTCTTTCAGATGATCCGTCTGCACCAGCAAACCCCTGAACAATGGGTGCAGGATGCCGACGGCATGGGCTCCGGGTTTGCCATGGTCTACGGTCTGACCCAGCCGGAAATGGCCGGTGTCATCGAGCCCGGCATGGCAGCGGGGGCTGTCCCCGAGCGGGATTCTTCCATGGATATAGACATCAGGCGGTACACGCCGGTCCCTGAGCGCATAGAGCATATCTGCCGCCGCCTGAAGCGCTGGATCCGGCTGCAGGATCTGCCGAATTCCGAAAAACGAGTGACCATCGTTTTAAACAACAACCCCTGCAAGGGCGTGGAAGCCACCCTGGGGGTGGCCGCGGGTCTTGACACCTTTGAAAGCCTGGCCGCTGTGATCCGGGCCATGCGAGAGGCGGGCTACAATGTGGGTGACGCCCCGGAGAACGGCCGGGAGCTATTGAACCGGTTTCTGGAACAAAAGGCCGTATCCGAGTTTCGCTGGACCACGATAGACGAAATCGTTAACAAAGGAGGCGCGCTTCACCTGATGGACCGGGAGGAATATCAGCCCTGGTTTGACACCCTGCCGGAGGCCGCAAGAAAAAAAGTGCTTGAGGACTGGGACGTTTTCCCCGGCCAGGGCATGGTCTATCAGGATAACGGAAAGGATGTTCTGGTGATTACCGGCCTTGAGTTCGGAAATCTCAAACTCATGATTCAGCCCAAGCGGGGCTGTTACGGTCCCAAGTGCAACGGCGAGGTTTGCCGGATTCTGCATGATCCGGAACTGTCTCCGCCGCACCACTGGCTGGCGGTATATCACTATATCCACAAAACCTCGGATGTAATGATCCATTTCGGCACCCACGGCGCACTGGAGTTTCTGCCCGGCAAACGGGCCGCTCTCTCAGCAGCCTGTTTTCCGGAAATAAGCCTTGGCGATCTGCCAAACCTCTATGTTTACGTCATGGATGTGCCCGGCGACGGGGTGGTGGCCAAACGGCGCGGACGGGCGGTGATGGTGGATCATTTAACTCCGGTCTACAGTCCTGCAACCCTTGATGATACGCTTCTTGAGCTGGAGCGCCTTGCTGGCGAATATCTGAACGCCCGGGACAACAGAGAAAGCGGTCGCGAAGCAAGTATAAGGGAAAAAATGATTCCCCTCATGCAGTCCAGCAACCTGGTTGACCCGGAGGCTGAAGCCGATTTTGATGCCGCTGCCGGTCTTCTTTCCCGGCGGATTGCCCAGATCCGGCGCACGCTGGCGCCGGCCGGGATGCACGTTCTGGGTACGGCGCCAAACGCCCAAGAAGCCGCCACCATGCTCGCCACCATCCTGATGAAACCCACCGATGACCTGCCGTGCCTTGAAGCGATCGCCGCCGCAGCCCATTCGGATCAGACGGAGACCTTCTCAGCCGCCGCAGACGTGATTCGCTCTGTTATAGAATCAGGCGGGAAACCGAATGAACAGGTCGACGAAGCCGGCTTTTCATCTGATTTTCTGGCCTGGTGCCGGGATGTGAGCGACCGGCTCGCCATGAGCACACGCGAGATTCCGCAGCTTTTGAGGGCGTTAAACGGGGAATACATCGAGCCCGGGCTTTCCGGCTCGCTCAGCCTTGGAAAAACCCAGACCCTGCCCACGGGCCGCAATTTCTTTCCCACGGATGTCCAGACCCTGCCCACAGCTGCCGCCTGGGAAGCGGGACAAACCCTGGCAAACAACCTGCTTGAAAAATACATCCACGAGGAAGGCCGCTTTCCGGAAAGCGTGGGGGTCAGCCTGTGGAGCGTTGACGCGTTCAAATCCGACGGCGAGGTTTTCTGCCAGATCCTTTATTTGATGGGCATGAAGCCGGTTTGGGAACAAACGGGCCGGGTCACAAAAATTGAGCCTCTGGCGCCTGAAGCGCTGACCCTCACTGTGGACGAAAAAACCTACTGTCCCCGCCCCCGGATTGACGTGGTAATTCAGACCAGCGGCATTCTGCGCGACATGGTCCCCCATTTTGCGGACCTGGCTGACGAGGCGGCCGTGCTGGCGGCCGGTCTGGAGGAGTCCCATGCGCTCAATTTTATCCGCAAGCATTCTGATGAGCGCATGGCCGAGCTCCGGGAGGAACTGGGAGACCGCTTTACCGAAAGCGAAATGGCCCGTATGGCCAGTTTCCGGGTTTTTTCTTCGGCTCCCGGTACATACGGCATCGGCGTGGGCCTGGCCCTTGACGCTTCGGCCTGGGAAGATGAAGCAGACCTTGCAGAAACCTATGTCAACTGGGGCGGCTACCCTTACGGGTCATCACGGGCCGCCGATTTTCCCAGGGTCTCCGGCCGGGAGGCCCACCGGATTTACGCGGGCAACTTAAAGACCGTTGAGGTGTCCTGCATGCGCCAGTATTCTCCCGAGTATGATCTTCTGGACTGCGGCGGCTATGCCGGCTTCCTGGGCGGCATGGCGGTTGCGGCAAAAGCGGTGGGCGGGAGAGCCAGCCGGATCTACTGGGCGGACGTCAACGCAGCCGGGGACCTCTCCGTTCGCGACGTCAAGGAGGGTATTGAAACATCGGCGCGCGCCCGTCTCCTTAACAAAGAATGGATCGCCAATCAGAAAAAGCACGGGTACAAGGGCGCCGGCGGCGTCTCCAGCCGGGTCAACAACCTGTTCAAATGGAGCGCCACCACGGGAAAAGTAGAAAAATGGCTCTACGATGCCGTGGTTGAAACCTATATCCATGACATGAAAAACCTGGAATGGCTGCACACTGAAAACCCGTACGCGCTGGAGGAACTGACCCGGCGGCTTCTTGAGGCCGAATCCCGGGGGCTCTGGGCGGCCGAACCCGATGCGCTGGAGGCAATCCGGCAGGCCGCTCTGATCGTCGAGGGCGACATGGAGGAAATCATGGGTGAGGTGCAGGTGGAATTTCAGGGCAGCAAAATCGACGTGATGACCGCTGCCCAGGTTGAAAAATGGCAGCCGAAATGGCGATTAAAGGAACAAACGAAATGAAAAAAGGTCTGCTAATGATATTTACCGGAGACGGCAAGGGAAAAACCACCTCCGCCCTGGGCCTTTCCATGAGAAGCGCGGGCCACGGCCTCAAGGTCTGCTTCATCCAGTTTATCAAAGGATCCTGGAAATACGGGGAAATGGATGCGACGGCCCGGTTTGACGGCCTGATCGATTTTCACGTCATGGGCCGCGGCTTTACCTGGAAATCCGACAACCTGGAAGAGGACAAGGCGGCTGCGCGCAAGGCCTGGGAATTTTCCAAAAACGCCATAAACTCAGGCAAGTATCACCTGGTGGTGCTCGACGAGTTTACCTACCTGCTCAACTACGGCATGGTGGAAATGGATACGGTTCTCTCGGTCCTTGCGGACAGGCCTTCCGGGATAAATGTGGCCATCACCGGCCGCGACGCCCCGAAGCCGCTCACAGCCGCGGCTGACCTGGTATCGGAAATCAGGGCCCTCAAACATCCCTATCAAGCGGGGATCACGGCACAGAAAGGCATCGAGTTTTGAGTCTCCATCGCCTGCTCAACGTCAGCACCCATCCGGGCGAAACCGAAATGTTCAATGACGACTGATGGAAAAACAGATCCATTCGACATAGATGAAGGCCAAAGAAAACTGGGTGCAGCCCCCAGACACCATTGCGCGTGTCTGGAGGACTTTTTTATTCGGAAAACCTTTTAAAACAAAGAGGCCGCTATTATGATGAAGCTTTTTACCGCTCCCAGCCATCCGGCATGGCAAATGACCGAACCTGTCTATGTTATTCGGTATGGCAAATTTTTCCGCACGGTGTATCACCCGGAGGGATGGTCGGATCTGCCGGATTACGAGCTCAGCATTGATGGCAAGATCTATCGCACACCCCATCACAAACTGGGGGCAAGCAACGAGGCGGATTATGTAATCGGAAGGGACCAGGGGCTCTACCGGGCAGCCGGCCATCCGGATAACGACGATGCTGCTGCGGCAGATTTTTTTCTGAAAGATGAATAAGGTTTTAAAGGGACTGGCTGACCCGACAGTCTGGCCATCTTCCGGTTTCGGTTCGGCAGAAAAAAACCAAACCTTTACCCGGATGACAAGCAATCCTGTCAGGGGCCGGTTATACGGTCTTTGCCGACCCGGAATTCGGGAACCATCGTACTGGAAACGGACATCAAGTCCCCGACGGGCTATGCAGATGGCAGCATCATCCCATAGTGCCGGGGCGTCCAGATCAAGGACGCCCCGGTTTTTCCGTTTCACTCAGCCTGCTCGTCGGTTGCCGCCTCAATCTCGCCTTCCGCATCCAGATAGGCATTCCTGAGGGCATCCAGGGTTTCCGCGTCCGTCCGCCACATGCCTCGCTGCACAGCTTCCAGGAGTTTATTCAGGATGTTTTGCAGGGCATAGGGATTGACCTGCTTCATCCATTCCTGCATGTCCGCATCCAGGGCCACTTTCCGGGCAAAGCGCTGATACATCCAGTCATCCACCACGCCGGCGGTGGCATCCCAGCCCAGGATGATGTCCATGGCCTTGGATATATCGCCCGCCCCTTTAAATCCGTGGCGCTTCAGGCCTTCCAGCCATTTGGGGTTTAACAGGCGCGCGCGGAAGATATGCCGGGCTTCCTCACTGGTGGTGCGGACCGCTGCCCGGTCCGGATCGGCCGAGTCGCCGGCCAGAGAAAAGGGGCGGCTTCCGGTCACCGCGTGCACGGCCGTGATCAGGCCGCCGTGGTAGTTGTAGAAATCCGTACAACTCATCATGTCCTTTTCCCGGGTGTCCTCGTTTTTAACCGTCACCGACATCCGGGAAAGCGCCTTGCGGAAGCTCTTTTCCGACGACTCGCCAAAGCTGTTTTTTCCGTAGGCATAAGAGGAACACTGAATATACATATTGCCCAGGTCATCAACCGTCTCCCAGGCCTTTGATTCCACCAGCTGGGCCACGCCTGCGCCATAGCTGCCGGGAGCAGAGCCGAAGATGCGATAGGTGGCCTGACGGAAAGCGTCTATTCCTTCAAGCCCTTGTCCGGCCAGTTCCGCCAAATCCAGGGTGACATGGCGACGGATAAAATTGGTCTCAGGCGCCTCGGCAAGCGCAGCCACCATCTGCACCGCCTGATCGATCAAGTCCACAAGCAGCGGAAAGGCATCGCGGAAAATCCCCGAGATTCTCGGGGAGACGTCAATGCGCGGCCGGCCGAGTTCGGCTGCGGGAATGATTTCAACACCGCGCACATTGCCGGAGCCTTTCTGCCATACCGGCCGAACCCCCAAAAGATAGAGGATTTCCGCCACATCATCACCCTTGGAGCGCATGGTCGGGCTTGCCCACAGGATCAGGCCCACGCTGTCCGGATAGCTTCCGTGTTCGTCAAGGTAGCGCGCCATCAATGCATCCCCCAGTTTGCGGCCCGCTTCCCAGGCCGCAGGGGTGGGAATCTTCTGAGGATCCACGGAATAAAAATTTCGACCCGTGGGAAGAATGTGTGCCTGTCCGCGGCTGGGGGCCCCGGACGGGCCGGGCGGCACAAAACGGCCGTCCAGGGCGCCAAGACAGGCGATCCTTTCATTTTCCGTCTGCTGAAGCCGCGGAGCCAGATCATTTCGGACAAACTCAAGGGCTTCGGTCACGGCCGGATAGGCTTTGCCCAGATGCTGCCGCTGGGCCTCCACTGCCGCATCCGCTTCTTTTCCCGAATTCATCAGATCTCCTACCATATCCACACAAAGCTGCCGGGCTTTTTCCAGCACCTGGCCCCCGGTCTCAACAGACCCGGCGATTACCGGCCGGCCGCGGCTGTTGAATACCTGTTCGGGGTCATAGCCCAAGGCCCTTAAAACCGCTTCGCGAAGCGAGGGCACCGATCCGTTGGCCAGGCGCATGATCTGGACCAGGGTCCGGATCAATTGAGCATTCTCCGGCGGCCGGCCCAGGGTATGCAGGCCGTCTGCAATGGTGGTATCCGATATCTCGCCCAAATAATCATGAAGGGTTTCAATAAAGGCGGCAACGTCGGAAAGAGCGGCTTTGCGAGTGAGATTCAGGTCATTTACAAGATCGGCCGCTTCAGCGGCCTCCCATATCATGGGCGCCAGGATTTCCAGCTTGGCCGGGTCCTGGACCGCGGCCTCCTGATATTCCAACAGCCGATTTTCCAGATCCGCCAACTCCTCGTAGAGTCCTGCGTTTGTCAGGGCCGGCGGCAGGTGATCAATTATACAGGCATAGGAGCGGCGCTTGGCCTGGGTGCCTTCGCCGGGGTCATTTATTATATAGGGATAGATATTGGGCAGATCCCCTATGGCAAGATCCGGGTAGCACTCCGGCCCAAGGCCCACGGCTTTTCCCGGCAGCCACTCCAGGCTCCCGTGTTTTCCCACATGGATCACTGCATCCGCGCCAAAGACCTCCCTGATCCACCGGTAGTGGGCCAGGTAATGATGGGGCGGGGCCATGTGCGGGTCATGGTAGAGCTTGTCCACTTGCTCCAAATATCCCCTGGGCGGCTGAATGGTGATAAACAGATTGCCGTTTAAAAACCCGGGGAAAAGCAGGCGCTGTTCATGGACAAAAAGATCGCCGGGCACCGGCCCCCAGTCCGCCTGGATTTGCTCCTGAACCGGCCGGGGCAGTGCCTTGTGCCACGGCTTATAATGCTCCGGGCCGGCTGTTGCCCGGGCCCGGGCGGCCATCTTGTCCGGTGGGAGAAAGCGCTGGTCGCAGGTCATGCAGGCAGTCAGCGCCCGGGCCAGCTCGTCGCCGTCCGTATAGAGATGATCCACCCGGTAGCCCTTCCCGTTCATGGCCGCCACCAGGTCCGTGACGCTGGCAAAGGAATCCAGCCCCGACGCGCAGCCGATGCGATCGTTTCGCGGCGGGTAATGATGAAAGACAATGGCAACTTTTTTTTCCGCGTTTTTCTTTCGGCGAAGCGCCGCCCAGTTCAAGGCAAGGCGAACCATCGCAGCCGTGCGATCCGGTATGGGGACGTACTTGTTCACCGCCGCCCCGGTGATCGGGTCCGTGTCCACACACTGCTTGGCGGCCACAGGCACGGTGACAATCACACCGTCAAGCTCGGGCTGGGCCACATTGATGGTGATATCCACGTTGTTCAACCCCTGCGGGCTTGCCTCCCAGTCCGCTATGGGCCGGGTGGTGGCCATGGCCTGGATGACAGGCACACCCAGGCGCTCAAGCAGCCCCCGGTATTCAGGTGCTGCCGCATTCAGGCTGAACATGACCGGATTGATCAGCACATCAATCAGCGGCCGGTCCTCTGCCATGAAAAACTGCGCCATCACGGAATCAGCGCCCTTGTTTCCGAGCAGCCGATCCTTGAAGCGCACGTGGAACACGCAAATAACGTTTGCCCCCTGAGACTCAGCCTCCCGGACAATGGCGTCAATGTGCGCCTTGTTGTTGCTCGTCCAGAAATTCTGATAAAACCAGATGCCCACTGTGGGCCGGTTTGGATCCAGGCTGCGGCGGTAGCCCTCGAAATCGGCAATATGGCCGTAATCCGGATGATACAGCCCTTCAAAGGGCTGGGGAGCGGGCGGGGCAAAAGCCTGGGCTTTGCCGTATAGCCGGTTGTTAAGAAAGATTAACAGATTGAGCAGGTTTTCCACACCGCCATAACGATAATACCGGCTCAGCCGGGTCCACACCTCAGCCCCGTTTTCCAGGCCGTCGCTATAGTCGTCCACCAGCTTCAGGGCATCCGCATTGCCGCCCGTGGGCTGCACATGAAAAAAAGGCGCTTGCCCGCCCCGGCCCCGCGCCGCGGTTATGGCTTCGGTAAGCGCCTCCCAGGCCGGGCAGGAATGGGCGCCCGCCATCAACGTGACAAAAACGGCATCTGCGGCCAGGGCCTGGCGCACAAAGGCCGCCCGGGCTTCCTCACCGGCCTCCAGCTGGGTGCGGGTGCGGGCATGGATATCAAGCGGGGCGACCCGGCTGCAAAAAAGCCGGGCCGCCTCGCTCAGGTTTGGGATTTCATTGGCGCTTACGCTGAAGTAGACCAGTTTCATTAAAACACAATCTCATATCCGATTTTAAAAAACCGGAGCATGCCCTAATAAGTATAGTTGTCTGTTTCCTTGCTGCCGTTTATCTCAACATCTTCATCAAACACGTTGCCCACGGCCATTGTCCGACAGCCTTTCCACAAACGGTATTTTCCGCATAATCCATGTAAAAGCCGGAAAGCCAAAGCTTGCTCCATTTGCGGATCGTATTCGTACTCCATGCTGTCTTCGTCCCCGTACTTAAAGAAGGCCTGGATTTTCTGCAAAAAAAATCCCGGACCGCATACACGATCCGGGATATCCCTTTTTTATCCGCAGATTCAGCCCGGGGCACAACGTTGCCGGCGCAGTCAAACCCCTTATGCTTATTCAGACAGGTCTTCTGACTTGCGGATCCCTCTACTTGCTGCGCCTTCCCGGCACCTTCGCCAGTGGCTTTATTGCAGCTTTCGTCCCCGCTCACAGCCGCGGGCCGGTCCCTGATTTGCACAGGGTTCCCTCTTCGGCTCAACTGATGAGCACCTGAATAAAAAAATTCATTTAAAAAGATTCCAAAAGCAAAGTCAAGGATGAATTGCCGCGCTGCCCCTCGGCCCACTCTTGTTCAAGTGGGTTGACAATGGGATGATTTCTTTATATTCTTTCTGTAACTTGAAAATAAAAGTCCGGGTGCGGCCCGGGGGGGTGCCTGAGCAAAGCCCCTTCCGGCCGCCAAAAGGGAACACCGTGAAATTCGGTGGCGGGCCCGCCGCTGTAATCGGGGACGAAAACTGCAGCATCCCACTGGTAAAATTGCCGGGAAGGGGCAGTGAGTAGGTTGATCCGAGAGCCAGAAGACCTGCCCGGACTTTGAGAAGCGCGGCTTCCCGGTATAGCCGCCGTTTCACCGCACCCTGGATAAAAAAGGGATATCCCGGATCGTGTATGCGATCCGGGATTTTTTTTGTACTTTGATGAATGTCCGTTACCTCATACTGGCGCTGACCACACGATGCAACCTGTGCTGCCGATATTGTTATAACGGTCCGGAGAAAACGCCGGCCGATATGCCGGAGTCGGTTTTATACCAGGCCTGCCGGCTGGCGGCAGACAGCGGCCTGCCCTTTCATCTGCAGCTCACCGGGGGCGAGCCGACGCTGGTGCCGGCACTGATTGAAAAAGCCGCCCGGTCCGCCCGTGAAAGCGGGCTTTGCCGGACTATCGGGATACAGACCAACGGGAGCTGTCTGAGCCCGGAGATGCTGAAACTTTTCAAGACCTACGACATGCAGGTGGGAATCAGTCTCGACGGCGGTCCGGACGTCCACCAGGCGCAGCGGGGCAAGGCGGCCGAAACCCTTCGCGGCCTGCAGATGCTGGAGTCCGCCGGCATTCCCTTTCGGGTGACAACCGTGGTGACCCGTCACAACACGGCTTTCCTGGATCGCCTGGTGCTGACTCTGGCGGGCTTTTCCTGCGCCCGGGGCATCGGCCTGGATCTTTTGGTGGCCAAAGGCCGGGCCGATGCAACGGCGGCTGCAGATTTTCCCGACAGCCGGTCCCTGGCAGACGGCAGCAAAGCCATGGCCGCAACCCTGGCTGCGGTTAACGCCCGCAGGCCCCGCCCCATCCGTTTGCGTGAAAAGGATCTGTTGATGCGGGCTGAAAAAAAACCGGCCTTCTGTCATGCCTGCCGGGGAGAGAGCCTGGCTGTTCATCCGGACGGCCGGCTGTTTCCCTGCGGACAAACTCTGGCGGATGATTCTTTTGCCGCAGGCACCGTCTGGCATCCGGAACCCGGTGCCCTGCAGCGACTGGGAATGTCCAGGCCCGAACAGGCGGACTGTGAACGCTGTGAGATACGGGATCGATGTCCGGGCGACTGCCCCGGCCGGCTCCACTATAACCGGGGAGAGTGCCAGGCACTGGTCTGCAGCCTGTATCGGGCGCTTTGGGAAAGATCAACCGAAAACCCGCCTGAACGGAGGAAAACGTGATTCATCGATTGTTCCAGACAGCTTTTTTATGTTTTTTGGTTTTGTTGACAGTCCCGGGCGCGCACCCAGCCCTGGCCCACGATCACGATCACTCCGGCCTTTCCGGCCGGAGCGCCCAACGGCTGGAGGAGGTAACGGTAACCGCCAAACGGCTGGAAAGCTTTATCCAAAACAATCCGCAGCAGGTGGAAGTTATGGGACGCAATGAAATTCGGGAGCGTAATTTCCTGGACACGGACACAGCCGTAGACGCCATGCCCGGCGTATCAGTGGAGCCCAGCGGCACAGGCCTGGGCGCGCGCATCAGTATCCGCGGCTCCGGCGGCTCCGGACGCATTCTGGTTTTGGTCAACGGGCGCCCTGCGGGCGGCAGCCAGTACGGCAGCGCGGTTATCGGGGACATTCCGGTTTCCATGATCGAGCGCATCGAAGTCTATAAGCCGCCTGTACCCGTGTGGCTGGGCGTAGGCGCATCGTCGGGCGCCATTAATATTGTGCTGGCCCCTGACGGCAAAGCAGACGGCAAAACCCGGCCCTCGGCCCGCTTCCGGGTTTTGGGCGGCTCTTATGGCACGGCGGAAGCCACGGCTTCGAAAACCATGAGCTCTGATAACCAGCGGCTGCAGCTGTCGGCAACCGGCAAGCACACGGACGGCAAGCGCGGAAACAGTGATCGCGACAATGCCAACATCAGCGCCCAATGGGAAATGCAGACCCCCGACGCCCGAACCTATGACATAAACGGGCGGTACTACTACAGCGCCCATGGCAATCCGGGCCGGGATTACAATCCCACTCCGGATGCCGAGCAGACCTTTCAAAAAGCGTCCGCAGACGTTCGCGTCCAGGGCATAACAGGCGATACCGGAAGCTACAAGGCCAAGCTGTTTGCCGACGGGGTGCGGCTGGAAGACCGCTCCCAGACCGGACTGGAATCCACCCTGGAGACCCTGGGGGTAGGCGTGAAAGGC
>JAIPES010000067.1 GCA_021737045.1 Desulfobacteraceae bacterium
AAGGAGCTGGCCAAAATCTTTACCCTTTCAGAAGGCCGGCTCCTGGCCTGAGGAAAACTCATGGACCTCCACGGCGTGGAGGAAGGATACCACAAAAGAGGCACCCAGAAAAATCTCTGTGATTGGATCCGGCAAAGCGACAAGATCATCACGTTTTAGACCCGGCAAACACCGGGCTGTTTTCCCGCTGAAAACAATCCGTTTTCACTCGGATTTTTCAGCATCCGGAACCGATTGCGCCTGTTCCAGGAAACTGTTGTAATATTGCCAGCCCCCGCCCAGTGCCTTGTAGAGACGGGCCAGATCAGAGGCCACCTGCCCTTTGGACAGGATGCGCTCGTCTTCGAGTTCCAGCAGGGAACGCTGGGCGTCGAGCACGTTATAAAAATCCGCAAGCCCGGCTTTGTACCGGTCCCGTGCCAGAAACTCGGTGCGCCGGGCCGCGTCAACAGCCTTTTCCAGTGATGCCTGCCGCATCTGCTCCCTGGCATAGGCGGTCAGGGTGTCCTCGATTTCCTGCCGGGCGTTTAGCACCGCGGACTTATAGGCAATCAGGGCCTGCTTCTGCTTTTCTGTCTGCAAATCAATGTTTAGCCGAAGGGCCCGGCCATGGAAAATGTTCCATGACACCCCGGGCCCCACATTCCAGAACCGGCTTCCGGCATCCAAAAAATCACTGCCCGAGTCCAGGGCCTCCAGCCCGATGGTTCCCAACAGGCGAAACTTTGGATACAATTCCGCAGTGGCCGCACCGATCCGGGCGGTCTGGGCCGCCACCTGCCTTTCGGCCTGCCGGATATCGGGCCGGCGGCGCATGGCATCGGCCGGAATCCCCACCGCCACATGTTTCGGGACTGCGGGAACCGACCGCTTTGGCGAAAGCTTTTCATCCAGGGCGCCCGGCGACTGACCCAGCAGCACGGCCAGCCGGTTTTTGGCGGCGGTCAGCCCGCTTTCCAGCCTTGATATCACAGCACGGCTGCTTTCCAGATTCCTGAGCGCCTGCTGAACGGCCAGTTCATCCACCAGCCCGGACTCATACCGGGAATTGTTTAATGCATAGGTTTTTTTCTGGATTTCAATGTTGGCCCGGGTGACATCAAGCCGCTGCTGATAGGTCCGGACCTCGATATAAGTTACAGCCACTTCAGCCATCAGGCTTGTGAGCACATCCTGCAGATCCGCCCGGCTGGCCTCGACTTCGGCCTGGGCGGCCTGAACCGAACGCCGGATTCCGCCGAAAAGATCCAGTTCCCAGGAAGCGTCAAAACCGGCCATGTAATAATCTGTTTCCTCTCCGGCGTAACTCGCGGGCATGGCCTCGCTGCCGCGCTGCCGCTGCACCTGCCCGCTACCGTCCATGCCCGGATACAGGTCAGATCGGCTGATGCCCCTTCTGATCCGGGCCTGGCGAAGCCGGGAAAGGGCGGTCCGGATTTCCAGATTGCCCTCCACTGCCTTTTGTTCCAGCTCACTTAACACCGGATCACCAAATACGTCCCACCATTCGGACAGGGTATCGGATTCCGGCCGGGTGGCCGCCAGGCCCTTTTCCATGCGGGCCTCCCAGTTTTCCGGGGATTCGGGCGCCACCTTTTTGTAATCCGGTCCCACCATAGCGCAGCCTGCGGCAATCACCGGAATCAATACCATCAGGCAAAACAGCCGGCGCATATTTTGCAGCCTCCCGGGGCCATAGTCATCTTTGATACGTGAATTCATACAAAAACCTCTTATCCGTTCAATCGCGTTGATCCGCATGATTTATCTCAATTGTCTTTCCAGTTCTGCCATTTTTCCCCAAGCCGCTGAAACAGGTAGTAGAGCGTGGGAATAATGAGAATGCCCAGGGTGGTGGCCGCGATCATTCCGGAAAACACAACAGTGCCGATATGCCTGCGGCTGGATGCCCCGGCCCCTGTGGCAACCACCAGCGGGGCCACGCCGAAGATAAATGTCAGGGCGGTCATGAGCACCGGCCGGAAACGAATGGCCGCGCCGTCAATGGCCGCCTGATAGGCCGAAGCCCCCTGATCCTTTCGCTCCCTGGCAAACTCCACGATCAAAATGGCATTTTTGGCGGCCAGGCCCACAAGCAGCACCATGCCGATCTGGGCATAGATGGACATGGGATACGAGGCAAGCCACAGCCCCACAAAGGCGCCGAGCGAAGCCACAATCACCGAAAGAATGATGGAAACCGGCAGATTCCACGACTCATACAGGGCCACCAGAAACAGGTAGGCAAAAACAAGGGCCAGGGCAAACAAAAAACCCACGGTGCCGCTGGCCTTTTGCTCCTGGTAAGACATGGTGGACCATTGAAATGAATAGCCCTCGGGCAAATTGTCCCGGGCCAGCAGCTCCATTGCCGCCATGGCCTGGCCGGATGAATAGCCGGCCGCAGGCTCGCCTTTTATGGCGGCACTTGAAAACTGGTTATAACGGTTGATCACCCTGGCCCCGAGCACCGTGGACATGCCGATCAGATTTTCCACCGGCACTTGTTTGCCCTTACTGCTTGTCACATACAGGTCCCGGATATCTTCCATGCCGGCTCTGTAGGCGGCCTGGGACCGGACCTTGACCTGATAGGTCCGTCCGTAAAGGTTAAAGTCATTGACATAGCTGGAGCCCAGCTGCTGGCCAAGGGTTGAAAACAGACGGCTTACCGGTACGCCCAACTCCTCCATCCGGGTCCGGTCCAGGTCGAGATGGATCTGGGGTGTATCTGCAGAAAAGGTGGTATACACCCGGGAAAGGGAGGGCTCCTGATTGGCCGCGGCTGCCAAGCCCATGGCCACCGAGGCCAGTTCCCGGGGGGACTGGTCCCGGGTGGCCTGAAGCCGGAAGTCAAACCCGCCCGTGGTGCCCAGGCCCTGAATCGGCGGAGGCACAAACGGGCGGATGTTGGCGGTTGTAACCGAGTTGAGTTCCATGGCCGCCTTGCGCACAAGTGCGTTAATATGCAGCTCCGGCGTTCTTCGTTCTTCCCAGGGATCCAGATCGGCAATCACAAAGGCCACATTTTCCGCCTTGCCGCTGAGCAGGCTGAATCCGTTGACGGCAATGGCATACTCAATTCCCTCCATATCCAGAAGCTTGTCTGTGATCCTGGCCGTGACCTTGTCTGTGCGCTGGACAGTGGCGCCTTCGGGCAGTTCCACATCAATGAGAAATCCGCCCTTGTCCTCCTGGGGCAGAAACGCGCCCGGAATATGCCCGGAAAACAGCCAGGCCCCTGCACATACCATCAAAAACAACACAATGCCAACTGTCAGGTGCCGGACAAGCCAGCCCACAACCCAGGTATAGGCAAACCGGGTGCGCGCCAGAGATGCGTTAAACCAGCCGAATGGTCCGCGCCTGTGGGGCTTTGGGGGTTTTAGCAAAACGCTGCAAAGCGCCGGGCTCAAAGTCAGCGCACAGATTGAAGAAATCACGACGGAAACACACAGGGTAATGCCGAACTGCCTGTAAAGAAGCCCGGTAATGCCCGGCATAAAAGCCACGGGCACGAATATGGCCAGAAGCACCAGGGTGGTGGCGATAATCGGGGCGGTTACCTGGGACATGGCCTTGAAGGTCGCCTCGTTGGCCCCAAGGTTTTCCTCCTCCATGATGCGATGCACATTTTCCACCACCACAATGGCATCGTCGACCACCAGACCGATGGCCAGGATCAGGGCAAACAGGGAAATGGTATTGAGATTAAAGCCCATGGCCAGCAGCACGGCAAATGTGCCGATAATGGAAACCGGCACGGCTGCAGCGGGTATGAGTGTGGCCCGGACATTTTGCAAAAAAACAAAGATCACCAGCACCACCAGCAGGAAGGTCAGGCCCAGGGTAAAAACGATCTCCTTGATGGTTTCAGACACGTACTGGGTTGTGTCATAGGGGATGACATAGTCCAGGTCCTCGGGCATGCTCTGCGCCCGGCGTTTGAGCTCGGTTTTGACCGCGCGCATGGTTTCAATGGCGTTGGCGTCCGAAGACCTGTAGAGGGCCACGTTGATGGCCGCGTTGTTGTTGAACTTGCCGGCTGCGCTGTAATCCTTGCTGCCCAGCTCCACTTCGGCCACATCTTTGAGCCGAACCAGGCCGCCTTTTTCATTGCTCCGGACAACGATGTTTTCAAATTCCGCAACATCCTGAAGCCGTCCCCGGGCATTAAGGGTATACTGCATGTCCTGGCCGGCAACAGCAGGGGCGGTGCCCACCGAACCCAGGGTGGCCTGGATATTCTGCTGGCGGATGACGGCAATCAACTCATCCGGGCCCATCCCAAGGGAAGAGAGCTTGTCCGGATCCATCCAGATGCGCATGCTGTATTCAGACTCGCCGAAAATATAAACATCGCTGACCCCGTCGACCCGCTGCAGGGCATCCTTGATGGTCCGGCTCACGTAATTGCTGATAAAAAGGCGATCACGGGTCCCCTCAGGAGAAATAAAGGCAATCATGCCGAGCATGTCCGAGGACCGGCGCCGCACATCAATGCCCTGATCCAGAACTCCCTGGGGAAGCCGGGATTCGGCAAGCTGGAGTCGGTTTTGCACATTGACCTGGTCGATGTCCGGATCTGAGTCCACGTCAAAGGTGATCTCCAGGGAATAGCGGCCGTCATTGCTGCAGTCCGATTCCATGTAGAGCATGTCTTCGACCCCGTTCATCTCCTGCTCAATCGGGGCGGCCACCGTGTCCTTGACCACCTGGGCGCTGGCGCCGGGATACACGGCGCTTACCCGGATGACCGGAGGCGTGATCGAGGGATATTCAGCCACGGGCAGGGCAAATACCGCGATGAGTCCGGCCAGTGTGATCACAATGGAGATGACCATGGCCAGCCTGGGCCGCTGGATAAATATATTGGAAAACATATCCTAAAAATCCTCTTTTTCATCAGTCCGGGTCTTGACGCGGATTCCGGGAGATACCTTCTGAATCCCCTCAACAATCACGGCCTCCCCCTGGCTGAGTCCGGATTGGACAATCACCTTGTCGCCAATGACCGGACCGGTTGCAATACGTCGTTTTTCCACGCCGGAGTTTTGATTCACCACAAAAACAAACCTGCCGTCCCGGTCCTGCTGCACTGCCCGCTGCAAAACCGCGGGCTGCATATCCGGCTGATCCGGCTGCACCAAAACATTGACATACCGGCCCGGCACCAGTTGTCCTTCCGGATTGTCAAACCGCGCCCGGACCGCGATGGTGCCGGTGTCGGGATCCATCCGGTTGTCAATAAATTCAATTTTTCCTTCATGGGCATAATCGACTTTTTTGCCCGGAAACCGGAGCCGCACGGTCAGGGCTTTTCCGTCCGACGCTGCGGTTGTATCCGTATCCGCATGATGGAGCATGTCCATGTTTGATTCATTCATGGAAAACACCACCCGGATGGGATCCATTCGGACAATTTCCGCCAGCGGCCCTGAAGAAGGGCCCACCAGGTCCCCTTGTTTGTAAAAACTCTGGCCGACCCGGCCCTTTATGGGCGCTTCAATTGTGGTATAATCCAGATCTATCTCTGCCAGCGCCAGGCCGGCCTCAGCCTCCTGCAGGCGGCCCCTGGCCAGATCCCTGGCTGCCCGGGCATCGTCTAAATCGGTTTTGGACACGCTTTCAGGCCGGGCCGACTGCAGACGGCCAAGCCGGGTCCGGGCCTTAAACAAATTCGCCTCGGCCTGGACCACCCCGGCTTTGGCTGAATCAACCCGGGCCTGATACGGCCCCTGTTCGATCACGTACAAAAGCTGCCCCTTGCCGACAACAGCACCTTCCTGAAAATTGACCTTTTCCAGGTAGCCCTCCACCCGGGCCCGAAGATCAATGGATACAATGGCCTCCACATGGCCCACAAATTTTTCCGGCTTGCGGGCGTTTTCCAGGTCCACGGCCGCCACCTGCACCAGCGGCGGCGGGCCTTGCTGCCCCTGGCCTTCCGGGGCCGCCGAGGCGGAGACCGGAACCATCATCAAAGAAAAAATCAGAATCCACAAATACGCTTTCATGTGCTGTATCCTTTCTGGTACGGGTATAGAATCATTTAAAACAAGTGTATGCCGTTTGTTTCCACAGGGTATGGTGAACCAGCCCGTGCCGGGCAAAGCGCCTGGCAATGAGCAAACCCCAGTCGGTGCGGGCCATTGCCTGAGATTCTGCTTTCCAGGCCAGGTGGACACAGATTTCGTTTTCCACCTCCAGGTTCCGGTAGCAGGCAAACCAAAGCGGTCCGGCAACTGCCCCCTGCTCCCGGAATGCGGCCATATCTTCCAGCAATTGCACACATTGGCCGGCCCTGGCAGTGCGCACGGTAATGGCTTCTATCCACATGGCTTTCCCCCCTTTAAGGGCATCTATATTAGCACAGCCTGTGCCAAAATCCAAATAGCATTCAATATCAGGCATTTATCCAAAAACCTTATTAAGAGATTGACATTATAATGTGAAAAAAATACATTATGCTGTAAATAGCCTTTAAGTTCACCAAATAATGTAAAAGAAAGCCCATGAAACAATCCACTGAATCCTTTTTCCGGGAAGCGGTGCTGCGCATTTGCAGCAGCTTAGACATTGACAAGGCCCTGGATTCCTGCCTGAATTATTTGCAAAACTTCATTCCGGCCGACTCCATGCATCTTTCGGTGTATATGCCGGATGTCCGGATGCTGCGCTTTGTGGCCGTGGCCGGCGAAGCCCGCAGCAGACCCGCCGCAGAAACCGTGCAGGCCCCGGCCATTGACTGGCAGGCACCTGAAAACCAGCGCCCGGGACTGCCGGATCTGCACGTGGTCAACAACCCCGGAAAAGACCGGAAAGTCGCATCCACACTGCAGCAGCTGCACCTGGATACCAATTTTTCGGTCATGATCATGCGCCTGTCTCTGGATGATCGCTATATTGGCGACGTGGCGGTCCAGAGCCGGGGCACGAACCGCTATTCCGACGCCCATGGCCGGCTTTTTGTCCAGCTCCGGGACCCCATTGCCATTGCCCTGGCCAATGCGCTCAAGCACCTGGAAGTTGTCCGCCTCAATGAAGTACTGGCCGATGACAGCCGGTATTTCCAGGAAGAGCTCAGGGCCAAAAAAGGCGGCGAGATTGTCGGCGCGGATTTCGGGCTAAGCGGCGTCATGCGCCAGGTCCAGCAGGTGGCCCGGCTCGATAACCCGGTCTTGCTCCTGGGTGAAACCGGCAGCGGCAAGGGAATGATCGCCGATACCATCCACAAGCTTTCCCACAGGTCCGCCGGCCCCATGATCACCGTCAACTGCGGCGCCATTCCCGGCTCCCTGCTGGAAAGCGAGCTTTTCGGCCATGAAAAAGGCGCGTTTACGGGTGCGGACCGGCAGAAACGGGGGCGGTTTGAACGCGGCCAGGGCGGAACCGTTTTTCTGGACGAAATCGGGGAACTGCCCCTGCAGTTTCAGGCCAAGCTGCTGCATGTGCTGCAGCACAGAGAAATTGAGCGTGTGGGCGGAAGCCGGACCCTTCCCCTGGACATCCGGATCATCGCTGCCACCAACCGCGACCTGGCCGGCATGGTCCGCACCGGGAAATTCCGGGAAGACCTGTGGTACCGGATCAATGTTTTTCCCGTCATGGTGCCGCCGCTTCGCCAGCGAAAAGAGGATATTCCCGCCCTGGTGCATCATTTTTTGCAGCGCAAGTCCGCGGATTTAAAACTCCCGTTTCGCCCCCGGCTGCCCGCCGGGGCCCTGGACCGGCTCATGGCCCATAACTGGCCGGGAAACGTGCGCGAACTGGAAAACCTTGTGGAAAGGGCCCTGATCCAATCCTCCGGAAGCCAGCTGGATATGGATTTGCTCACCGGCAATACCGGAGGCGACCACACTGCCGCAGCGCCCGCGGCCATAGATCCAGGCAAAGATTTCCCCTCACTGGATTCAATATGCGCCCGCCACATTCGCCAGGCCCTTGACCGGAGCCGGGGAAAAATCAGCGGTCCGGGCGGGGCCGCCGAACTGCTCAAACTGCATCCCAACACCCTGCGCCAGCGCATGGACAAGCTAAACATCCCCTACAGACGAAGGCGCTGATATGATGAAATAGGTATTTGCGTCAAACGCCGCGGTTCTGCCGCGTGCAGCATTGGCAAACATAAACATTACACATCCCTTCAGGTAAGTATTTCTGTTCGAATTGATCAAGCAGATTTTCCGCCCCTCCAAATTATTTTTGACCCAAGTCAATGCGGACAGTATTTTTTGATGAAATAAAGCAAATACACGCTGTTTTTTGTGCATTTTGTGATTTTCATTTTTGAAGAGGTTCAGGCATAAAAAAACGGCTTCCGGGTCCTGGTAGACCGGGCATGGCCGAGAGAAATATCCAAAAAACAGTTAAGGTTCAATGGAACCAATTAAAACAGGTATACAGCGGAGGTATGTAATGCAGTTTAACTCTGATGCTCCGGGCGGCTCGCCCGTGGATCTTGAAAAAGAGGACATTATCGCCGCCATGAAGGAAATGCAGGGCTATATTGATATCACGCCAGCAGATTTCATGGAGATCTATCGTGTCGCCTACAATCATGCCGTGGACCGGATCGCCAAATCCATGCACGCCAAAGACGTTATGACCCGGCAAGTGGTCTGCGTTAACCCGGAAACCTCCCTGCTGGAAACCGCAGAGCGCATGGCCGTGGCCAACATCTCGGGCATTCCGGTTGTAAATGAACAAAATGAAGTACTGGGCGTGATTTCGGAAAAGGATTTTCTCCAGAAAATGGGGGCTGAGCCCTCGGGCTCATTTATGGGCGTTATCAGCCAGTGCCTGAAAAACAAGGGGTGCGTGGCGCTTCCCATCCGGGGCAAAACCGCGGCCGATATCATGTCCGCCCCGGCGGTGACCGTGGCGCCGGAACGCCCCCTGTCGGAGATTTCCCTATTGTTTGCTGAAAAACAAATCAACCGGGTGCCGGTGGTGGATCCGGAGGGCAAAATTGCAGGCATTGTCAGCCGTGCCGACATGGTGAGATCATTTTTTGCAAAGATATGTTAAAGGAAAACCGCATGCAGTATTTCAAAAAAATGAAAGGCGTTACCACAAGTCCGCCCAGGGTCAGCTTTTCGGAAATGCTCTGGTCCTGGGCGGGATCTTTTTTGGGCATTGCGGCAGTCGCCCTGATTCACTACAAAATACTGTCGGAATCGGATCTGGTGATGATCATCGGCTCCTTTGGCGCCTCTGCGGTGCTGATCTACGGGGCCATCAGAAGTCCCCTGGCCCAGCCCAGAAACCTCATGGGCGGACACATGATTTCCGCTGTGATCGGGGTGGCGGCCTTCAAACTGCTCGGGGCCAGCATGCCCCTGGCCGCAGCTGTTGCGGTTGCCACGGCTATCCTTGTCATGCACGCCACCAAGACCCTCCATCCCCCCGGCGGGGCCACCGCCCTGATCGCGGTGATCGGAAGCGCCAAAATCCACGCCCTGGGTTTCTGGTACGTGCTGGTGCCGGCCGGCCTTGGCGCTGTTGTGATGCTGGCCGTGGCCCTGCTGGTCAACAATCTCGCCCCCCGCCGCCGCTACCCGGAGTTCTGGTTTTAAAGAATGATTGTGCCGTAAAAAGTCCAATATCTGCGTTACGCGCAATTTCTCAGAATTTCACGTACGGATGAGTACGCTGCATTCTTCGAAATTGCGCAAGCCTTGATCTTGAACTTTTTACGGCACCATCAAAGAATAAAGATCAAATAGCTTTACATCAGGTCGATTTTCTGCTATTGTTAATTGAATAATCAATGGTTTGAACTGCCTGCAACAGCAATCCGGCAGGCAACCCAAATCACCTTGTTTCTTTAAAGAGCCACTGTTACTTGACCGGAAAAACAACCGGCAGCAACAGAACCCCGGCCCGTTTTTTCCCGTCTGCAACCTGCACAGCACCACGAAAGCGCAAACACAGCCCGGTACAACCATAAAGTTGCATTAACCTGATATTTTAACTGAAAGGGGGATGGATGGAAGAGTTCCTTGGTATGATCAGTGGATTTGTCTGGGGACCTGTAACAATCGTTTTGCTGGTCGGCACAGGAGTTTTGCTGACCATTGTGGTTCCGCTGATTCAGCTTCGCAAGTTCGGCTATGCCTGGAAACTGATTTCAGGCAAGTATGACGATCCAAAGGACAAGGGAGAAATCAGCCATTTCCAGGCCCTGACCGCAGCGCTTTCAGCCACCATCGGTACGGGCAACATCGCCGGGGTGGGCACGGCCGTGGCAGTCGGCGGGCCCGGGGCCATGTTCTGGATGTGGGTCACCGCGGTTTTCGGCATGGCCTTAAAATACGGGGAATGCCTGCTTTCCCTGCATTACCGGACAATCCACCCCGACGGTGTGGTGGGTGCCGGGCCCATGTACTACATTGAAAAAGGCCTGGGGCTGAAATGGCTCGGTGTCTTGTTTGCCGTGTTTGCAGCCGTGGCCTCATTCGGCATTGGCAACATGGTCCAGGCCAATTCCGTGGCTGAACCCGTGCTGACCTATTTCGGAATACCCAAGCTGGTGACCGGCCTGCTCATCGGCGGCCTTGTTTTCCTTGTGATTGTCGGCGGTATCAAGCGCATCGGCCAGGTTGCCAGCCGGCTGGTGCCCATCATGGCGATTTTTTACGTAATCGGCTCCCTGGTGGTGATCTTTGCCAATATCAGCCAGGTGCCGGCCGCCTTTGCCATGATCTTCACAGACGCCTTTACCGGCACTGCAGCCACGGGCGGCTTTGCCGGCGCGGCCGTGGCCCAGGTCATCCGTTTTGGCGTGGCCCGGGGCGTGTTTTCAAACGAGGCCGGCCTGGGAAGCGCACCCATTGCCTGGGGTGCGGCCAAAACCAGCGAACCGGTGCGGGCGGGTCTGATTTCCATGCTCGGCCCCTTTATTGACACCCTCGTGATCTGCACCATGACCGGCCTGGTCATCATTATCACCGGCGCCTTTACCACCGGGGAAACCGGTGCGGACCTGACGGCCAAGGCATTTAACATGGGCCTTCCAGGCCCGGGCGGATACATCGTGGCCATCGGCATCATCTTTTTTGCCTTTTCCACGGCCATTACCTGGTCCTATTACGGGGACCGCTGCATTGATTATCTTTTTGGAGAAAAACTGGTCATGCCCTACCGGGTGCTTTACTGCCTGCTTCTGCCGGTGGGCGCCTATGTGGAATTGTCAACGGTGTGGACCATCTCGGATATATTCAACGCCCTGATGGCCTGGCCCAACCTCATCGGCCTGATCTTTTTAAGCCCGGTTATCATCCGCCTGACCCGGGAATACTTCAGCGATCCCAAGCGGGTCTATCCCGCAGACATCGGGTAAAGACGACCCGGAAACCTTCTGAAATTCTTAATTTTCATGGCCCCGCTCACCTGCCGGCCGCCAAGGCCGGCAGGCGGGCGGCCATCGCAGCTCCTATGCTGCATGCTGCCTTTAATTTTAAGGAAAGCCGGGACAGGCTTTTATACGATGCGAGAGCGGATTGAACAAAAATTTTTAGTAAAGGCTTGACTGGGGATCTGCATTTTCTTACTTTAACGTAAGGAACAACAGATTACAGCAGGAGATCATGATGCACGCAACCTTGACAAGCAAAGGGCAGATTACGCTGCCGAAAGATTTAAGAGAAAAACTCGGGCTTACAACCGGAGACCGGATAGAGTTTATACTGGAAGAAGACCATGGCGTACGGCTGGTGGCCAGGCATACGCCGGTCAGTCGGCTCAAGGGGATGCTGCCCAGGCCCCAAAAGGCGGTATCGCTTGAGGAAATGGACCGGGCCATCCAGGAAGGAAGCCAAAAAGAATGATCGGGCTGGACACCAATATATTGGTCCGCTATCTAACCCAGGATCATGCCGGGCAGTCCGCGCAGGCCAATCATTTGATCGAGTCGTGTTGTACAAGGGAATCTCCGGCAATGATTGCAACAGTTGTTCTCTGTGAATTGGTATGGGTTTTGCGCGGAGCCTACAAATACGAAAAACACTGGGTGATCAAGGTTCTTGAGCAGATTCTTTCCACAAAAGAGTTTGTCATTGAAGACCCGCATACCGCCGGATCTGCACTTGCCGCCTACCGGAGGGGAGCAGCCGATTTTTCAGACTATGTTATTATTTACAAAAACCGTTCAACCGGATGCGAGACGACCTACACCTTTGACCATAAACTCGCCAGGCACAAGCGGGCGCGGATCCCGGATTTGACTGAAAAATAGGCACGGGCTCTACGGTGCTTCCGTCAACCCGGTAAATGCGGCCCCTGTGCAGAAACACGGGATTCAAAACCTCACCCCGATTGTTTCAAACATCATGTCCAGGTAGGTTTTGCCGTTGATTCGGCCGTCAATCAGACTTCCGTTTTCCCGGCTCCCGGACCAGTCCAGGCGCAGCACGTTTTTGCCCCGCATGGCGTCAATAACATCAAGCGTCTTTTCATCCGGGGGGATGCCCTCTCCGGCAGTGCCCAAAGGAGAAGAATCCCTGAGCAGAATAAACGAATGCACAAAAAATTTTCTGCCGTGCACCAGGGTCAGTTTTTCGGCCAGGTCGCCGAGATGCCCGCTTACCGCGATATTGACCTTTTCATTGTCCTCCAGGGTTTTGGGATTGACAATCCCGGTCTGCCCCTTGGGATCCACCAGCACGACATGAGTGTGCTTTTTCTTCTCATCCACGATCCAGAACACGAAATCCGGGAAAAACGCCTGCAGTTCGGCCTCAAGATAGATCCCCACCGAGCGCATGGATGCCTCGTTTCGCATGAGATAAAACTCGTACCGACTTTTCTGCGCCCCGGGCTGCTGCAGGTATGCGGACAGATCCCGGACAAACTTGGCCTCGCCCGCGTTTAACAGCGGCGGGGAGGCGCCTTCCAGGTTCAGGATATTATATTTTTCAAGTTCCTGCTTGAGGCTTTCGTCAAATAAGGGCCCGTAGATATGAAAATTGGCCGTGGCTTCGGAAAAATCCAGCCGCAGGGCCTGCTGGACCGGCTTGAAATTTTTGTCCAGCTCCTTTTTGACCCGCTGCCTTTCCGGCTCGTCTTTACACGACAGGTGCAGACTCTGTTTTTGGGCGAAATCACCGGGCCGGTCCTCTCCTGCCTGGCACACGCCTTCTTCCAGCCGGTAGTTGCGTCGATTGATGTCATTTACAACAACATTTCGCACCCGGTTTAAAATATCTGTCTGGAGCTGTTCCACAAGGAAAACCACTGCTGAAAAGCTGCGGTCTTTGGGCCCGGCATGATAAACCACAGCCCCGGCCCGCTTTAAAAGCCCCAAAAGCTCCACGTCAGCCAGACGGCCGTTGTCTTTTACCAGAAACCGCACCTGCTGCTTTTGCTCCCAGGCCTTTTTCTGCCTTTGCCACCGGTTCCACGGCAGAAAATCATCGTATTTTTCCAGCCAGTTGTAAAGCTCTTCCAGGATGTTTCGCTCCGGCTGCTGCTCCGGGTTGGGCCGGTAGTCCAGGCGGATGGGAAAAGGGGAGATGGTTTTTTCTTCTGTGCCGTTTTCGCCGGCATACTGCCAGGTCCATGCCTGCTGCCGGCGGTCCCACAGTATGTAAAGCGGCTGATCAAAGGCCTTTTGCCCCACTTTCGGAGCCCTGAGCTTTTGGCTGTATTGCTCAAAGGAAAGCTTTCGGCCGTGCACGGTCACGGGCCGCGGCGATATGGGCACCGGGTATTCCAGGGGCACGGGCAGGTCCTTTTCCAATCCCTGCAGGAACCTTTCCAGGTAGGATTTTTTCAGGCTGAATACGTTTAAGGTCTCCAGCCGCCTGACCCGGGCCAAAGGATCGGTCTGCCGGGCCAAGGCTTCGTAGTCCTGGATATGCTCGATATACCGCCGCTTGCCGTCGTTGTTCTGCCCGTGCAGGCGCACGCCCCGGCCGAATATCTGGATGATCTTGTTGCCCCGGCTGGCCCCGAGATTGATCAGGCCGATCACCGAAACCCGGAAGCAGTTCCACCCTTCGGCGAATTTGCGGCTGCCGATCAGCACGTTCACGGGTGATCCGGGCGTGTCAATCCGGTCAAATGCATACTGTTCGTTAATAATGCTGCCCCGGCAAAGCTCCGCGAGCATGTTGCCCCGGCTGTCGGTGAGCTGTTCGTGCCCCTCGCAGTCGGCCACGAACTTTTCGCCGTTTCCCACATTGATCAGGCCCCAGTACGCCCCTTCGCCCCAGGACAGCCATACCATATCCGAGACCCCGGGCCTTCGGGTCAGGCGTAGGCGTCCCTGTACCCGGCCGTTAAAAACCGGATTCAACCGCTGTTTTTCCTGATCCTCCAGTCCTGCCAGAAACCGAAGCAGCTTGCGGATATCCGATACCTCGTCTCCCCTTCCCTCGTCTTTGGGATCCACCACCGTGTTTCCCATAAAGGCCAGAAGCGGTCTTCCCGGCAGCAGGGCAGGATTTTGTCCGGCCGCGCCTGCCCCGGCCATTGCCCGATGGTCTTCGATCTTGTCGGCCAGGCAGGAAAAAGCGGCCATGAAATTTTCGTATTCCTCCCGGCCCGGGTCTGCAAACCGGTCGTCTTTGATGCTCTGGATGGCAAAATCCTTGCCGTAGCCGTCCTTGAAAAACCGGTAGTAATTGTAATCATAAACGATCTGCTGCTGGTATTCCTGCACGTGCTTTTCGGCAATGCCGTGATAGGTGG
>JAIPES010000068.1 GCA_021737045.1 Desulfobacteraceae bacterium
ATCCAAAGCATCCCGATTTCCCCGTCCTTTTCCAGTGATACGGCTTCTGTAATGGCAACTATTTGCTGCTTCCTCCTGATGTTTCTCAAATGGACAAAACCTGCCCCGGCCCGGCGCAGGCGATGATGGAAGATCCCGGGCGGCCGGGGCGGCTGATGTGATTGATGAATCTGTTTCTAATCTTGATGGCGCAGTAAAAAGTCCAAAATCTGCGTTACGCGCAATTTCTCAGAATTTCACGTACGGCTAAGTACGCTGCATTCTTCGAAATTGCGCAAGCCTTGATCTTGAACTTTTTACGGCACCATCTGAAATCAGACTTTTTACGGTGCCCTCAATCTTTGATTAAAGAAATTTAAACCTTATAGATCACTCTTACCAAAAGAAAAAGTATATATCACAAACCCGCCCCGGGTGCAATGCACCGGAGCGCTCACACAAAAACCTCCGGCAAAATCCCGGGGCTTTTTTAGCCGACGGCCCCAAAAACCACCCAAAGTTTTTTCTTGACAGATATAAATATTTCATTATAATTATATTTAAACATCAAGATAAATTGATTTAAATATATGAATAACATAATATACTTTAAAGCCCTTTCAGACGAAACGCGAATCCGGCTGATCAATATTTTGCTTCATCATGAATTAAAGGTGGGCGAACTGGTCAGCATCCTGGAAATGGGCCAGTCGAGAATTTCAAGGCACTTAAAAATCCTGGCGGACGCCGGGATGGCAAAATGCCTGAAAGAAGGTGTCTGGGGCATTTATTCCATCACCGATTCCGGACCTGGCCGGGATTTTATCGAAGCCGTGCGCTATCTGTTTGAACAAGATCCGGTACTCCGGGCGGATTTAAAACGCACCGAACAGATCATTGAAGCGCGCTCTGCCGGCACCCTGCGGTTTTTCGATCATATCGCCGGAAGCTGGGATCTTTTAAAACGTGAAATTCTGGGGACCTTTGATATCAACCGCGCCATTTTCGAAAATACCAACTCCCATGAAATCGGCGTGGATCTGGGCTGCGGCACCGGCGAGCTGCTCGAGGCCATGAAGGCCCATGCCGGGCGTATCATCGGTGTGGATTCCTCGCCGCGGATGCTCGAAGAGGCCAGAAAACGGTTTTCAGATGCAAACGGGCAAACCGTGGAAATCCGGTTGGGGGAGATTGAGCATCTGCCCCTGGGCGACAATGAAGCCGATCTGGCGGTCATTTCCCTTGTACTGCAGTATCTGGCCGATCCGGCCGCCGCCTTTGGCGAAGTGGCCCGGATCCTGCGACCGGGCGGCGAACTGATCCTGGCCGAATTTGAGCGCCACCAGCAGCATTCGCTCAAAACCGTCTACGGGGTCAAGTGGCTGGGATTTGACCGGGAGTCCATTGAAACATGGCTTGAAAAAAACGGATTTGCGCTGCAGCAAATCCGGCCCCATAATCTTTCAAAAGGGCTTTCACTCAACATTTTTCAGGCTGTGCGCAATGCATGACCGCTTTGTATAAAACCAACAAAGATGGCACCGTAAAAAGTCTGATTTCAGATGGCGCCGTAAAAAGTTCAAGATCAAGGCTTGCGTAATTTCGAAGAATACAGCGTACTTAGCCGTACGTGAAATTCTGAGAAATTGCGCGTAACGCAGATATTGGACTTTTTACGGCGCCATCAACAAAATGAACAAATAACACCAACGAAAGGAAAAACGCACATGCTGATGCAAAACGATGAAAAGAAAAAAGCCATTGTCCCGGAACGCGATCTTTCCCTGCCCCACAAGGTGGCCGATATTTCCCTGGCACCCGACGGATTCAAGGAAATGGAGCTTTCGGAAAACGAAATGCCCGGCCTGATGGCCGTGCGCGAAAAATACGGCCCGGACAAGCCGCTTAAGGGCTTTAAAATCACCGGCAGCCTGCACATGACCATCCAGACGGCCATGCTCATCGAGACCTTAAAGAAGCTGGGCGCAGACATCCGCTGGGCCTCCTGCAATATTTTCTCCACCCAGGATCATGCGGCCGCAGCCATTGCCAAATCCGGATCGGCCGCGGTGTTTGCCTGGAAGGGCGAATCCCTGGAGGACTACTGGTGGTGCACAGAGCAGGCCCTGACCTGGCCTGACGGCTCCGGCCCGGACCTGATCGTGGATGACGGCGGCGATGCCACCCTGATGATCCACGAAGGCGTCAAGGCCGAGGACAACCCCGGGATGCTGGAAAAGGAATATGATGTGTATGAATACCAGTGCATCATCAACCGGATCAAGGCGTCTTATGAGCGCGATCCCAAACACTGGCACAAGATCGCCGAAAATATCCGGGGCGTGTCCGAGGAAACCACCACGGGTGTCAACCGGCTCTACCAGCTGGCCAAAAAGGGCGAGCTGCTGTTTCCGGCCGTAAACGTCAACGATTCGGTAACCAAATCCAAGTTCGACAACATCTACGGCTGCCGGGATTCCCTGGCCGACGGCATCAAGCGCGCCACTGACACCATGGTGGCCGGAAAACTGGTGGTCGTCGCCGGATACGGTGACGTGGGCAAGGGCTGCGCCCAGTCCATGCGCGGATTCGGCGCCCGGGTGGTGGTCACGGAAATCGATCCCATCTGCGCCCTGCAGGCGGCCATGGAAGGCTACGAGGTATCCACCATGGAAGACATGGCACCCCTTGGCGACATCTTTGTGACCGCCTCGGGCTGCTGCGACGTGATTACCGGCAAGCACATGGAACAAATGAAAAACGAGGCCATTGTCTGCAACATCGGCCATTTTGACCATGAAATCGAGGTGAGCTACCTGGAGAAAAACTGTGAGAAAACCAACATCAAGCCCCAGGTGGACCAATGGCACTTAAACTCGGGCCGCTCCATCATCCTGCTGGCCGAAGGCCGGCTGGTGAACCTGGGATGCGCCACCGGCCATCCCAGCTTTGTGATGAGCAACAGCTTCACCAACCAGACCCTGGCACAGATCAAACTGGCCTCAGAAGACCTGGAAAAGCAGGTCTACACCCTGCCCAAGGATCTGGACGAGGAAGTGGCGCGCCTGCATCTGTCCCGGCTGGCCATCAAGCTCACCAGCCTGACCGACGAGCAGGCCGAGTACCTGGGCGTACCCAAGGAAGGCCCGTATAAACCGGATCACTACCGGTACTAAAAAAACCACCCCGCTGCCCTCCAAAATCCGGATGGCAGCGGGGTGTTGAATACAATCGTTATCCCGTGCAACAGCTTTGATTGCCGGCCCCGTGTTCAACATTGTTTCGGGGCCGGCATTTGCGGTTTTTCAGAGCCGCCACCAGTTCCGAAATGGTATCCAGCCGCCGGTCAAACTCGGTACAGGCCCGGCCCAGGACCTGCGGGCCGTGGGCGTCAGAGCCGCCAATGCCGCACAAACCCATTTCCCGGGCCGCATCCGCGGCCAGACGGTTTTCCCTGTCTGTGAGGCTGGCATTGAAAGTTTCAACACCAGCCAGGTTTTTCAATTCCAATAACCGATGGCCAAGAGCGGTGCCAGCCATGGTTTTCTGAAAGGGATGGGCCGCAACAGCCGCCCCGCCCCGGCCGCAGACCCAGTCAATCGCCGTCTGCATGGGCAAACCCGGCGGCAGATCGCTTCTTGATGCCGGCACTCCATAGATCAGCAAATGGCCCTCTGCGGCCCGGTATTCCAGGCCCCGGAAAACCACAAACCCGGTCTTCCGGGAAATCCGGTCAAAGGGTTGGCTCAAATCATAGGAATGATGCTCTGTGATACACACCGCATCCAGGCCGGCCCGCCGGGCGCAATCGGCCACATCTTCGGGCCGGATCAAAGAATCGCCGCCAAGTACCGTGTGCACATGCATATCAACCAGAAACATGTTTGTTCCGATCCACTTCCTGTTCCTTCAATGCCTTGATCCTTTCTGTCATGACCGCGATCCGCCCTGTAAAAATGCATATGATCGACCCGGCTGCCGCCCCGGAAAGCGCATGATCCACTGCATCGTCCTCGCTGAAAATAACCCGGACATCCATTTTTCCGGAGCTGCTCCGGGCCCCTTCAAGCACCAGGTCCATGATTTCACGGCTGTCGCGGCCCCGTGCATAGTCCTGATCTTCCCAGACAATGACCTGATCAAAGTACCGGGCCGCAGCCCGGCCGTATTCCCGCAAATCCTCGTCGCGCCTGTCGCCGGTGCCGGCAATGATCCCCACGCTCCGGCAGGCGCCCATTGTCCGGACAAACCGGCCGATAGCTTCCATACTTGCGGGATTATGGGCATAATCAATCAGCACCTTAAACCGGTCGAGCTCAAAAATGTTCATCCGCCCGGGCAGCTGCGCGGGTGACGGAAAAAACGTCTGCAATCCGATCTGCAAATCCTCGATCTTGACGCCTTCAACATAGGCGGTCAGGCATGCGGCCAAAACATTCTGGATCTGAAAGACAGCTTTGCCCGAATAGGTCAGCGGGATATTGATTGCCTTGTCAACGGGAATCTCCCAGTCCCCCTTGCGCAGAAAAAGGGTTCCGTCCCCATACACGGCGGCAAGCCCGCCTGCGGCGCAATGTGTGTGTATGCGGGGATTTTCGGCATTCATGCTGAAAAGGGCTGCATTGCAGGAAATATTTTCCAGCATGGAAAACACGTAATCGTCATCCGCGTTTAAAACAGCAAAACCATCCGGGTGTATGTTTTCCACAACAATGGACTTCAGGCGGGTCAATTGTTCCAGGGAGTGAATGCCGCTGATTCCCAGATGATCCGAGGCAACATTGGTGACCACCCCGACATTTCCCGAATCATAGCCGAGTCCGGAGCGCAGGATCCCGCCCCTGGCGGTCTCAAAAACCGCATAATCCACCGTGGGATCCCGCAGGACAAACCGCGCGCTTTCCGGTCCGGAACAGTCGCCTTTATACAACAGGCGATTTTGAATATAGATGCCGTCTGTGGTGGTGCAGCCCGCCTTCCGGCCGTTCATCTGCATGATATGGGCAATCAGGCGCACCGTGGTTGTCTTTCCGTTGGTGCCGGTCACGGAAACAATGGGAATCCGGGCCGGCTGGGTCCGGGGAAAGAGCATGTCGATCACCGGCTCGGCCACGTTTCTCGGCGTTCCCCGGGTGGGTGACAGGTGCATGCGAAAACCCGGGGCACCGTTGACCTCAATGATGGCCCCCTTGTTTTCACTGATGGGCTCGGAAAGCCCCGGGGCAATGATATCAATGCCGCAAATATCCAGGCCGATAATCCTGGAAACCCGTTCGGCCATAAACACATTATAGGAATGCACCGTATCCGTGACATCCTCAGACACCCCGCCTGTGGAGAGGTTGGCTGTTGTCTTGAGATAAAACACCTCCCCTTGCGGCAGCACGGTTTCCAGGGTCATGCCGGCCTGCTCCAGAAGCCGCTGGGTCATTTCATTCACGGTGATCTCGGTCAGCATGTTTTCATGTCCGAATCCACGCCGCGGATCCTGGTTGACCGTTTCGATCAATTCCCCAATGGTATGACGGCCATTGCCGACCACATGGGCCGGTATCCGCCGGGCTGCGGCAACCACCTGGTGGTTGATCACCAACAGCCGGTAATCGTGGCCATGGATGTATTTTTCAACAATGACACGGTCTGAATGATTTCCGGCCGCTTCAAAGGCGATTTCGGCATCATCGGCTGTAGAGATGTTAATGGTGGCCCCCTTGCCGTGATGGCTGTCCACCGGCTTGATCACCACGGGAAATCCGATGGCCGACACGGCTTCCTGCATTTCCGCACGGGATTGCACCACATACCCCCTGGGCACCGGGCATGCATTGCTGTGGAGCATATTTTTTGTTTCTTCCTTGTCAAAGGCAATCTCCAGACCAATACTGCTGGTTTTCCCTGTCACCGTGGCCTGAATTCTTTGCTGATACACCCCCCAGCCAAGCTGCACCAGGGAATAATTATTTAATCGCAGGACCGGAATATTTCGCCTTTGGGCCTCATCAATGATCGAGGCGGTGCTCGGGCCAAAGCGCTCTTCTTCCCGGATCTGCCTTAATTGCTGAATATCTTTGTCAATATCATAGGATTCACCTGCGATCATCGCCCGGACAATGTCAAAGGCAGCCCGGGCGGCATACAAACCCGCCCTCTCCTGCTCATAGGCAAACACCACATTGTAAATCCCTTCCTGGTCTTCTGTCTGGGTGCGGCCGAACCCGCAGGCCATGCCCGCCAGAACCTGTATTTCCAGGGCCACGTGCTCCATGACATGGCCCATCCAGGTGCCCGCTGCCAGTCTTTCCAGAAATCCGCCTTCATATCCCCTGGAGCATCTGTGTTCATAGAGGGTGGGAATGAGTTTTTCCAGCCGCTGCGGGAATCCGGGGATGGTATTGGAGGGCTGGTACTCCATTTCCTCGAGGTCGATGCGCATGACAATCAGATGATGCCGCCGGTTGGACCAGTAATTCGGCCCCCTGAGGACCCTTGTTTCTAAGATTTTCATAAAAATATGGTTTCCTTTGTTCCGTTTGCACAGTTTTTTACAAAAATAAACACTCCGGAAAATTTGGAAAATAACACCTCTCCGCTGCAATTCGCTGCTTGCTTTGCACCACCGGAAAGATTATTATAAGAATAAAGAAAAATAAATGAAATTTCGGTTGTTACAGATGACAATACTTGCCTGCCACCACATTCCGGCCCAAAACAGGAGATAAAAACCCGCTCATGCAAAAAATAAAAGGCGTTCTGATCATCATCGGGGGTGATCTGTACCTGCCCTCTGAACTCAACGGAACAAACGGATCAGACCATGCCACCAAAACAGATACAGCCAACGGAAAACTTCCAGATATTGAATCCGCCATTGTCACCCGGTTTTGTGAAGCCCTGAAGGGGGATACCCACCGGATTGAAATCATCCCCACCGCTTCGGAGATACCCGAAAAAGCCAGTGAAAGCTATGTCCAGACCTTCCGGAACCTGGGGTATAAAAATGTGGGGGTCCTTGACATCAGAAACCGGGAGGATGCCCGGAAAAAGGATTTCATTGACCGGGTCAGAAAAGCCGGGGGTTTCATGTTTACCGGCGGCAACCAGCTGCGCCTGACCACGATTTTCGGAGGCACGGAGGTTCTGGAGATTCTTTATCACCGCTATGTCCATGAGCCCGTTGTCATCGCCGGAACCAGTGCCGGGGCCATGGTCATGTCCGATACCATGATCTATGAGGGAAGCAGCCATGAAGCCCTGCAAAAAGGAGAGGTCAAACTCAGCCATGGTTTCGGGTTTATTCAAAACATCATTATTGATACGCATTTTGTCAAACGCGGACGCATCGGGCGCCTTTTCCAGGCCGTGGTCAGCAATCCGGCCGCCCTGGGCATCGGGCTGGGAGAGGACACCGGTTTGCTTATAAGGGAGGGAAACATCCAGGAAACCGTCGGTTCGGGGCTGATTATCGTGGTTGACGGCTCCGGCATACGGCACACCAACATGGCTTCCATCGCGGACGGAGAACTGATTTCCATCGAAAACCTCAGCGTGCATGTCCTGGTTCCCGGAGATGTTTTTCACCTGTCGGAGCGGAAACTGGTTCCGTTCCGGACCGACTGACCGGGCCGGTGCAGCGCCCCGGAAACTTTTGATTGAGGAAAAAAATGAAAAAAAACATCTTTGTCATCGGCCTGGATGATTTCAACCGCCAGATGCTCCAATCCCTGGAAAACGCCGGGCAATGCAATTTCATCGGGCTGCTCGACATTCATTCCCTGATCGACAGCGGCCGTTACCGTTTAAAAGACATGCTGGAGCTGGCCGAAAATGAGTTGCAGCGCTTTGACGGCGCCATTGATGCCATTGTCGGGTACACGGATTTTCCGGTCAGCACCATGACGCCCATACTCTGCGAAAAGTTCGGGGTCCCCGGCCCGAGCCTGCAAAGTGTGCTGAAATGCGAGCACAAGTACTGGAGCCGACTGGAACAGAAACAGGTGATCGCCCAACATGTTCCCCGGTTTGACACATTTGATCCGTTTGATGATCAGGCCCTGGCCAAAATTTCCCTGGATTTTCCCTTCTGGATCAAACCGGTCAAGTCCACCGCCTCACAGCTGGGTTTCCGGATCAACAACAAAAAGGCCTTTGACCGGGCCATCCGAATTATCCGGGAGAAGATCGGACTGTTCAAACCCTTTGACTACCTGCTCGACATGGTGGAACTGCCTGAAAGCATCGCCCGGATCAACAGCTCATTTTGCGTGGCCGAACAGATCATATCCGGCCGTCAGTGCACCCTTGAAGGCTACGTGCGCAACAACCAGGTGCACACCTACGGCGTTATTGATTCCATCCGGGAGCACAACCGGACCACTTTCTCCCGCTATCAGTACCCTTCCGGCCTCCCTGCTGAAATTCAAAGACAAATGTCTGAAATCAGTAAAAAAATCATGTTACATATCGGATTTGACCATTCTGCATTCAATCTTGAGTTTTTCTGGGATGAAAAAAGGGACAAAATCTGGTTTCTGGAAATCAACACCCGCATCCCCCAGTCCCACAGCGATCTTTTCATGAAAGTCGACGGGGCTTCAAATCATCAGATCATGCTCGATATTGCCCTGAACCGCGATCCCTGCTTTCCCAAACGGCAGGGCAAATTCCGCGTGGCCGGAAAGTTTTTTTTAAGGCAATATCAGGACAAGCTCATCACCCACATTCCCACCGGGGAAGATATCCTGAAAATCAGCGAAAAAATCCCGGGAATGCTGGTAGACATCCAGGGAAAGGTCGGGATGAAGCTCTCAGACATCCCGGAGCAGGACAGCTACAGCTATGCCACCGCCTTTGTTTACCTGGGTGCGGATTCCCAGAAAGAACTTCTGGAAAAATTCAGCCTTTGCAGGGAAATGCTCAGGTTCGAATACCAGGACCTGACCATCCCCATGCTCTCGCCGCAAGACCCCCGGCAAACCCTGCCGGAAGCCAGTCCGCAGGTGGCCATCCAGGTGTTGAGCTCGCCCATCGAGCTGCCGGTTAAAGAGCAGGTGCCCATGAGCGGCGGGATTCAGGACATCATCAAACCCTGATATTCCATATTTCTTACGCCCAGGTGCCCGGAGGGCCGAACATGGCCACCCGGGCGGGCTGATGCTCCCGGACCAGGCCCCTGAACATCCCCCGGGTGGTAAAGGCCAGACAGACCTGCCCGGTCCTGTCAACGGCAATCATGCCGCCTTTGCCGCCCAGGTCCCGGATGCCTTCCAGCACTTCTGCAACAGCCTCTGCCAGGCCAAGCTGCTGAAATGCCATCAGGGCCGAAACCCGGTGTGCCGCCACCCGGCGCAGAAAAAGCTCGCCCTCCCCGGTACAGCTCACCGCACAGGTGCTGTTGTCAGCGTAAACCCCCGCCCCGATAATGGGTGAGTCCCCCACCCGGCCGTATTGCTTGTTTGTGATGCCGCCGGTGGATGCGGCCGCCGCCAGGTTACCCTGCCCGTCCATGCAGACCGCGCCCACGGTACCGTATTTTTCCCCTTCCGGCGCTTTGTCTGCAAGGTGCTCTTTTCTGCGTTTAACAGTTTGAAAGTATTTGGGATCGACCTTTTCCAGGCCCTGTTTTTGAGAAAATTCCTCCGCCCCCGTACCCATGAGCAGCACATGCGCGGATTTTTTCAGCACTGCACCGGCGGCCAGCACCGGATTTTTGATGCACGTGATACCGGCCACAGCGCCGGCTCCAAGGTTTTCCCCGTTCATCACGGATGCGTCCATTTCGATTCTTCCTGCACGGGTAAACACAGACCCGCGGCCGGCATTGAACAAGGGACAGTCTTCCAGGACCCGGACTGCGGCAAGCACCGCATCCACAGCATGCCCCCGGTTGTCGAGAATCCTTCGTCCGGCGGCCAGACCGGTGCCAAGGGCCTCCAGGTGGTCTTTTTGGGCCTCAGGACTGTAATGGTCTTTGGTGATGCCCTCACAGCCGCCATGGATGAGCAGGGTGTATGGCCGGGTCATGGACGCGCTCCTGTTTTCATGTTTTTTGGGCCCTGCCGCAGATACTATACATGGTCCCTGGGGATTTCATATTTCCAGTTGCGTGAAAAAACACGCTGATCTCCCTGAAAGCCATCGAGTTCCGCATGCAGGATAAAATGGCTCACAGAGGAGGTGAGCACGGTGCGGGAAACGGTTCTGACAGACCAGGATCCCCGCTGAAAACTTCTCTGCCACAGGGTTTCACCCCGCACAGAGGAAAAATCATCATCCTGAAAACTATACCACTCCATTGTCTTGCTGCCCACGGTCCAGTCAATGGCATCAAACCGAAACACCCCCTCGTCCTTGATCACTTCCAGGGTGGACAGGTTTTCTCCAAGGTCACGAATAACCCGCCATTTCAGGTTTTTTGGCTGCAGGTAGGTCACTGCCGGCGCAAGCCCCCCCTCTGGCTGTCCAAAGGCGCGCAGGCGATCATCACTCCTGCGGGGCCGGCGTTTGGGAAGATCCATGCAACTGGCGCCGGTAACCAGGGTCAGCCGCACCGGCTCTGGCGCAGGCCAGGCCAGGGGCCAGTAGGAAGTGGAAATGGAAAGACGCAGACGGTTACCAACGGGAAAATGCTGGGCAATATGGTTGAGCTGAAATTCCACCCTGTATGTCCGTCCCGGTTCCAGGTACTCGGGATTGTGATGGCTGTTTCGATGGCAAAGATTGAGCACTCCGTATGAAATGCGGGTTGCCTTGTCATCCGGGGCCACATCAGACAGGCGGGCGGCAATCATGGCCACGGGACGGTTCGAGGACAGCTCCAGGCAAAGCCCCGGGGCGCCCAGTATTTCCAGGGACTGTTCAAGGGGCGGGGTTTCAAAAACCAGACACCCCCCGTCTTCTTCGCGCTGGTCATGGGGAAGATCCGGAGGTGCGGCATAAGAGCACCATTTGCCGGCATACAGCCCCACGCTAAGGGGGGACTGAATGCTTAGATGATCGGCTGTATCCGGTGCTTCGGCCAGAAGCAGACGGGCCGGGTCCAGATAATACCGATCTGCATGGATATGCTGTGAAGGCCAGTGTTCCTCGGCCACCCAGCGGCCGGGCCGCTGCTTGTAGCGGGCGGACGGAGCCACGCTGTCCTGCATCCAGACCCGGAGCATGGGCTCTTCCATGATCCCGGTTTTCCTGCCTTTCAGCCAGGTATCCCACCACAGCAGGGCTTCCTGGAGAAATCCAATGGCCGGCCCGGGGACTCCGAAATGGGGATATTTATGACTCCATGGCCCCACCAGCCCCTTGCGGGGAACTTCCAGTCCGGCCAGGAGCCGGAACACGGCGTTGCTGTATCCGTCGGCCCAGCCGCTGACCGCCATGACCGGGCACTGGATGGCGCCAAAATTTTCGCATACCGACCCGTGCTGCCAGTAGGCATCCCGCCGCTGGTGCGCCAGCCATTCAGCCAGCCAAAGACCGCTTTTGTCAAGCCGCTCCATCCACATCTCTTTCCAGCGATCCCCCACCAAAACCGGATCCGGCGGGCAGGCGTTGTAGGCAAACATGGTGGATGCCCAGGACAGGTTGTCGCCCAGCAGGCATCCGCCCATGTAATGGACATCATCGGCATACCGGTCATCCGTGGAGCAGACCGTGATTACCGCCTTGAGCTCGGGGGGCTGTAAGGCCGCAATCTGAAGCCCGTTAAACCCTCCCCAGGAAATGCCCATCATGCCCACGCTGCCGTCACACCAGGGCTGCCCGGCAATCCAGCGCAGCACTTCCAGGCCGTCTGCCTGTTCCCGCGCCAGGTACTCGTCGCAGAGCACACCCCCGGACTCGCCGGCACCGCGCAGATCCACCCGTACACAGGCATATCCGTGCCCGGCAAAATATCCGTGCGTCACCGCATCGCCCACGGCTTCAAAATCGCGCTTGCGATAGGGGATGTATTCCAGGATGGCCGGCACCGGATTTTGTTGGGCATCTTCCGGAAGCCAGATCCTGGCGGCCAGACGAACACCGTCGGACAAGGCAATCCACACGTGCTCCATTTCCCGGACAGCATGGGGAAAGGATGTAATGGTTTTCATCAATCATGATTCCTTAAAAGGGGTTGTTTGGCATTGTTTCTCAAAAACCGGGAGGCTGGAAACGTCTGGCTAAAATTTGCCGGCAGACCCAAACTTTCTTATTATTATTATTATAGTAAGCAGATGCGGAAACAACGCAAGGCATTGACCTGCGTCACCTCCTTTCTGCATTCATTTTCTTTTCCCCCTCTTCAGGAGAACGCCATGAAATGGACGCTGCCCGGCTACACTCCGCCGGACTTTTCTCAACCGGAATTCAAACACGCCCCGCCAGCCAGGTTCGAACCCGCCCTTGCAGACGGGATTGTGCCGGCCGGTTTCCACGGAACCTCCAATTATCCCGAATATGTGCACATGGGCAACGGCTCCTGGCTTTTGGCCCCGGAAAGCCGGATGGACGCCGTTTTGGTCCTGCGGCACGGCGCCCTTGATGTCCTGGAGCCGCGAAATGTCAGAAAAGGCGACATGGTGGCCATGGGACGGACGGAAAACGGGGAGGAGGGCATCTATGTTTATACCCGGGGCTTTGATCCGCCTGCGGCAAAAAGAGCCGACAAGTTTGCCTTCCGAACCCGGGGGACCCGGGAAACGCCTTTTTCCCGATCCTATGATGAATTATACAAAATCCTGCAGCATGACCGGGATCACGGCTATATCACCTGGGTTCTGGGCCCGGCAGTGGCTTTTGACAAAGACAGCCGCGAGGCCATGCAGGGAATGGTGGAAAGCGGATACTGCCATGTGCTTCTGGCCGGAAACGCCCTGGCCACCCATGACCTGGAAGCGGCTTACTTTAAAACAGCCCTGGGCCAGGACATTTACTCCCAATATCTGCAGCCCATGGGGCATTACAACCACCTGGACCTTTTAAACGAGGTGCGCCGGCGCGGTTCCATTGCAAAGACCATACAGGAATTAAACCTCACAGACGGCATCATTTATGCCTGTGAAAAACACCGGGTGCCTTACGTGCTGGCCGGCTCTATACGCGATGACGGCCCCCTGCCGGAAGTGATTGCAGATGTCTACCAGTCCCAGGATGCCATGCGCACCCACGCCCGCAGATCCACCACGGTGATTGCCATGGCCACGCAATTGCACTCCATTGCCTTTGGCAACATGATTCCCAGCTACCACGTAACGGCCGAGGGGGAAATCCGGCCGGTTTATTTGTATATTGTGGATATGACAGAATTCAGCGCAGACAAGCTGGCCAATCGCGGCTCCGCCCAGGCCGTGGCCATTTTAACCAATGTGCAGGATTTTATGGTCAACCTGTGGAACAATCTCCAGGGGTAACCATTTTCCGGAAAAACCCGAATCCTGCCAGCCCGACAGGCCCGGCCGGGCATCCCGGCACGGGCCTGACAATCCGGCCTGGAAACAGCGGTCTGCTTGCTACTGGTTGAACTGATCCCGCAGAACCCGCTTTAAAATCTTGCCCGTGGGGGTGCGGGGGATTTCCTCTGTGATAACGACCTTTTTGGGGATCTTGAATTTTGCAATCCGGCCCTGGCACCACTGGATCACTTCCCCCTCGTCTATGGATTCGCCCTGGCGGGCCACCACAATGGCCTTGATGGATTCGCCCCATTTTTCATCCGGACTGCCGATCACGCCAACGTCTGCGATCTTGGGATGGCCCATGAGCAGGTCCTCGATCTCGGCCGGATAGATGTTTTCCCCGCCCGAGATGATCATGTCCTTTTTGCGGTCCATGATATAGAGGAACCCGTCTTTGTCCATCTTGGCCATGTCCCCGGAATACAGCCATCCGTCCCTGATGGTTTCGGCCGTGGCTTCAGGCTTGTTCCAGTACCCCTTCATGAGATTGGTGCCGCCGATGAGCACCTCCCCCAGTTCATCGGGGCCAACATCATTTCCGTCCATGTCCACCACCCGGATCTGGTTGTGGAAAAAGGGCAGCCCGCAGGAACCGGCTTTTTCAATGGCGTTTTCACTGTCGATCACCGTGGCCGGCCCGGTGCACTCGGTCATGCCGTAGAGCTGGCGCACCTCGATGCCCGCGGCCGCAT
>JAIPES010000069.1 GCA_021737045.1 Desulfobacteraceae bacterium
TGCACGAAAAGTTGAAAAAATCCGTTTTTTTGGATATGGCCATGATTAACAATGAGGGGTCTTACGGGCCCAAAATTCGAAAACGCCCGTCAGTTAGGGGCTTTGGAGCTTTGGCAGAGTCCATCTCTTAAACTCCTGAACATGCCTTAATCATTCATGAAAAAAATATTATTGAGATCTTATTAAAGATTTATAAATTGCTTCCGAAGTATTTAAACAAAAGGAGGGTAAATTTATGATCAATTTTATGAACATTGTTCATTATCTATGAAGTTTCCCGGGTACACAATTACAGCAAATATTGCCGAAACCCGCCATTCGGCAGTTTACAGCGCACAACAGGACGAATCGGGCCGGGCCGTCATCATCAAAGCCATAAACACCGAAATATCGGCTCCCATGGAAATCGCGCGGATCCGGCACGAATACGACCTGATCCGCGGGCGCGACATCCGGGGCGTGGTCAATATCCTGGATATCCTGGATACCCGGGATCACCTGGCACTGGTCATGGAAGACTTTGGCGGGGTGTCTTTAAAAGATTTTCTGGGCAGGCCGCTGCCCCTGGAACGCTTCCTGGACATGGGCATTCGGACCGCCGAAATCCTGGCTGCCCTGCACCATCACGACATTTCTCACCGGGACGTCAAACCCGGCAATATTATTTACAACAGCCGGACAAATACCCTGAAACTCTCGGACTTCGGCATTGCCGCAGAAGTCGCCCGGGGCGGCGAACAAATACACACACCCGAAGCCATCGAGGCGACCCTGGCTTACATGTCCCCGGAGCAGACAGGCAGGATGAACTGCGAAGTGGACTACAGAACAGACTTTTATTCCCTGGGCGCGACTTTCTACGAAATGCTCACAGGCCGCCCCCCTTTTACCGCCGGGGAGCCCATGGAAATCATTCACGCGCACATCGCCCGGCAGCCCGCACCGCCCTCCGCCCTGAACCCTGAAATCCCCGAGGCGGTCTCGGCAATTGTCATAAAACTGCTGGCTAAAGGCGCCGATCAGCGCTACCAGAGCGGGCAGGGCCTGATCGCGGATCTGGCGCACTGCCGCAGCCAACTCGAGGCAACCGGTCAAATCCAAAATTTTGAACCCGGCCGAAACGATTTCTCCCTGAAATTTACCCTTCCGCAGGTTCTGGTGGGTCGGGAAAATGAATTTGACCGGCTTTGCCGGGCTTTTGACCGGGCTGCCGACGGTGCCATGGAAATCATGCTGGTAACCGGCGAATCCGGGATCGGCAAATCCTCGCTCGTCTTCGAGATGGACAAAACCGTGGCCGCCCGGCGCGGTTTTTTTCTTTCCGGCAAATACGATCAGCTCCGGCGGCACGTGCCATACAGCGCCCTTATCCAGGCCTTCCAGGCAATAGCCCGACGTCTGCTGGCACAAAGCGATGCACAGATCCGGCAATGGCGGGAAAAACTGCTTGCCGCCCTTTCACCCAATACGCGGATTATCACGGACATTATCCCGCAAATCCGCATCATTACAGGAGAAACCGAAGCAGTCCCCGAGCTTGCCCCCCGGGAGGCGCGTAACCGTTTTCAACGGGTATTTAAAAATTTCCTGCAGGTATTTGCTGACAGCGCCCATCCACTGGTGCTGTTTTTAGATGACCTGCAGTGGGCGGATCCGGCCAGCATAGAACTTATCCAGAGTATTGCCGCAGACGCAGCGCCGGGATATTTCTTTTTCATCGGGGCCTTTCGGGACAGAGAAGTGCCGGCCCACCACCCGCTCGCAAATGCGCTGGAAAAAGCCTCGCAGAGCGGAACTTCGATTGAAACGCTTCGGCTTGGCGCACTTGACGAGGTACAGACCAACCGGCTTTTGTCCGGGTTCCTCCGCTGCGATCCGGCAGCTTCTGCTCCTCTGGCCGGAGTGATTCATGAAAAGACCCTGGGGAATCCTTTTTTTGTTACCCGGTTTCTCAAGTCCCTTTATGAAAATAAACTTTTGGTGCCGGATCCGGCATCCGGATGGCGATGGGATTTTGAGGCCATCAGGCAAATGCAGGTCACTGACAACGTGGTGGATTTCATGGCGGAAAAAATCCGCGAACTGCCGGATGCGAGCCTGGAACTCATCAAGGTCTGCGCCTGCGTGGGCAACCGGTTTGACGCAGAAGTCCTGGCGCAAATCCTGGAAAAGCCCATAGACGAAGTCATCGACATCATGGAAAAACTGGCTGCGGACGGCTTTTTTGTTCCAAAACGACATCTTTACGCATTTCACCACGACCGCATCCAGGAGGCAGCCTACTCCCTGGTCCCGATTCAGCAACGGGAACAAAACCACTACCACATCGGCCGCCTGGTACTGTCACAAACCCCTGAACAGGAACTCTTCAACAAGGTTTTCTACATCGCAGACCAGCTAAACCAGTCGCTGAAACTGATCCATTCCGGGCCGGAACGAACCATGCTGGCCGAACTCAATCTCAAGGCGGGGATCAAGGCCAAGGAAGCCACCGCCTATGATACTGCCGCCAATTACCTGCAGACAGGAACCCAACTTCTGCCTTGCGATCCCTGGCAAGCCCGGTACCGGCTCACATACGAACTTTACACGGAACTGATGGAAAGCAGCTACCTGTCCCGGAGATTTAAAGAGGCGGAAAGCCTGTTTGATGTCATTATTGCCAATGCAGAAACCCGCGCGGACAAGGCCCGTGCATATACGGTGATGATCGTTTTGTATACAAACATGCGCTCCCCGATGGATGCCCTTAAACTGGGCATTCAGGCCCTCGGGCTTTTCGGGGTAAAGGTGCGTATCAATACCAGGCCGGAACGGATCCTGGCAGAACTGCTCAAAGTCCGGCGCAGGCTCAAAAAAACGTCTGTGGATACAATCCCCGATCTGCCGGTGGACACGGATGCCAATCGCCTGGCCTACCACAGGCTTCTGATTGCAATGAGCACACCCGCCTATTACGTAAATCCGAACCTGTTTGCCCTGGTGGTCCTCAAGGGGACCAATGAAACCCTTAAACACGGGCTTGTAAACCACTCTGCAGCCACATTTATTTCCCTTGCCACGATTTTTGAAAACGCCATTGGCGACTATGAGATGGCCTACAGGATGGGCGAGATGGCGCTGCGGCTTAATGAAAAGCTCGGGGAACGTACAGTGGCGGGCTATGTTCATCATATATTTGCCTTTTTTATCCAGCACTGGAAAAAACACGCCAGGCACGACGTGGAAATATACCGAAAGGTCTATCCGCTTTGCATGGATAACGGGAATTTTACTTTTGCCGGCCACGGCGTGAATGCCGCAACAGACTGCAGGCTGCTAATCGGAGACCGGCTCGATGAATTGCTGGAAGAAACGAAAAAATACCGGGATATCATACGCCAAACAAAAGACCCTTTCATCGAAGCCCGATTCCTGGAAAATATCCAGATGATCAAGGCGCTAAAAGGCCTTACAAAGGACCGCAAAAATCTTAGCGGCGAAGGATTCGACCAGGATGCGCACTTAAGTGCTCTCAAAGCCGCTAAAAACCTGTTCGGGGTATGCTACGCCCTGCTCTACAGGGAAAAGCTGCTCTATCTGCACGGCGCGTTCGAAGAGGCCGGCAGGTGCGCCCTGGAACTCGAGCGTTACATCCGCGTGCCCATCGGCACCCTGCTCGTTGCCGAACATTCCCTGTACTGCGCCCTGAGCATGGCCGCTTTTTTGAAAAACGAAAAATCAAACAAAAAAAGCAAACACCGGCGTCTTCTCAGAAAACACCAACGCAAACTGGCCAAATGGGCAAGGCTCTGCCCGGAGAATTTTCGGCACAAGCACGAGTTGGTCAGGGCCGAATACCTGGCCGTACAGGGACACTTCAAACAGGCACTGGCATGCTACCATGCAGCCATAGAAGGTGCCCGGAACAACGACTACGTAAATGAAGAGGCCCTGGCATGTGAACTTACAGCCACGTTTTACCGCGATCACAATGCAGAAGAAGAAGCCCTGAGCTTTCTGGAAAGAGCCTATCGCTGCTACGGTCGCTGGGGTGCGGCTGCCAAGCAACTCGACCTCGAGGAACGCTTTCCGCAACTGCCTGTTCGGCTACAGGCCAAAAGGCGCAACAGCTCAGGGGAGACCACCACGCTGTCCGAAGACACGGGCTCGGACAAACTGGATATAAACACCGTTATGCAGGTATCTCATGCACTTTCCAGCCAAATCGTGCTCGACAGCCTGGTCAAACAAATCATGCAGATATCGGTCACAAATGCCGGGGCCCAGCTCGGGGTCCTCCTGCTGGAAACCAACGGGAAACTGACAATCGAAGCAGTGGAAGACGGGCAACAGGAAGCCAATCCCATTGCCGGGGCCATACCCGTGGAAGAATACAACGCACTGGCCAAAACCGTGGTCAATTACGTTTGGCGCACCCATGAAGCCGTCATACTTTCCGATGCAGCCGGAAAAGGCGCTTTTACAGAAGATCCCCATATTGCCCAAAACCGCTGCAAGTCGCTTTTATGCATACCCATCTTAAACAAGGGGGAACTCTCCGGGCTCCTGTACATGGAAAACAACCTGGTGGCAGACGCGTTCACAGAAGAACGCCTGGCCCTTTTGGGCGTAATCGCATCCCAGGCGGCCATTTCCCTGGAAAACGCCCGGCTTTTTGAACAGGCCACCACAGACGGGCTGACCCGGCTCTACGTGCAGCGCTATTTCCATTTTCTCCTGGAAAAAGAAATAAAGCGGAGCCGGCGCTACGGCCGGAGATTTTCCCTGATGTTTATGGACATTGACGACTTCAAGCACTTCAACGATACATACGGCCATCAGCTCGGAGACGAGGTGCTGAAAAAGGTGGCCGCAGTGCTGCAGAAAAACACCCGCGCTGTTGACATTGCCGCCCGCTACGGGGGCGAAGAATTTGTGCTGGTGCTCCCTGAAACCGGCGCGGCGCAAGCCGCTACAGCCGCAGAAAAAATTCGCCGGCTTGTGGCGGATACTGAAATCATGCACGAAAATCAATCTCTTCGGGTTACGATCAGCCTGGGACTGGCCACTTTCCCGGAACATGCCACGGAAAAAGACGCCCTGATCAAAGCAGCGGACAATGCCCTTTATGCATCCAAGCACTCCGGCAAAAACCGGGTATCAATCACCGGACCGCAAACCAGTCAGCAGACCCCTTAATCAGTAAGTGCGCTGAACAGTTTGGCCGTGGCATCTGCGGCCAGCGCGCGGATTTCCGCATCCGTGCGGTCCTGGATCGGGTGGGGGACAAAAACGGCCGCCGGGTCACAGCCCAGGGCCCGCGCCTGGGCCGCGCCCGCCTGTTCAAACTCCGCGGATGCCACGTACACGCCCGGGATGCCGCGATCTTCCAGGTCCGCGATGTCATGCACACTGCATGACGTACACGAGCCTCAGTCCGCCAGCGCCTCGATCACCGCCCCGCACTCTGCGGCGATCTGCTGCCGGAGTTCCGGCGGCGCGATTTTCGCGAATGTGGGCTTTTTGTACCGCCGTGTGGCAATGCCCCGGTCATGGAGCTGGCGCTCGATTTCGTCGAGAAAAACGTCGCCCCGGGCCTTGGAAATATCAAGAATCCCCACGCAGAGACCTTCAAAAGACCCCGGCCGCGCCGGGCGCGCCCGCACGGCCGGGGCCTGTTCCGCCGTGGGGTCCAGCAGAAAGATTTGATCCTTCATGATTTGATCTCCCTTGTTACGGATTGGCTGCCGCCGGCACCGGTGGCCACCCAGCCGCCCAGGATGGCCGAAAACATCCCGGCCGGACCGCCGGCAAACACGATATCCAGCCCGCCGGGGCGGAACTTTGGCAGGTCTGCGTCGATAAAATCCTCGGGCACGCCCTCGGCAATGCCGCCGGCTCCGCGCACCAGGTCCCTTCCTGGCAGTTGGAGCAGCTGGTGGAGTTTTGCCTTTACATCCGCCTTGGTCCAGCCGGCCTGCGAAAAAACCCGGCCGTGTTCCGGGGATACGGCCAGCACCGCATCCGCGGACATGGGGATCTTAGGGTGGACCACCGCGCGCAGGCAGGCTGCAAAGGTCCTGCATAGTGATTCGGGGTCCCGGGACTGCTGGTCAAAAACGCCCTGCACTTCGCCGCCGGCAAACAGGCTCACCGTGGAGGTGTCTTCAGCAAACCCCCGCTCCACGGAAAACGGCTCCCAGGGCGAATTTTCCTCGTCCTCGGCAAAACAGAAACCGTATTTGCCCGGGGTGCCGAATGTGGCCCGGTCGATTTCGCCGGGGCGGCCCCCGCCCACGTTGCGGATGATAAGCTGAAGGGCGCGTCCGATGGCGGCATTGGCCCGGTTGCCCTGGCCGAATACGTTCACGCCGCTGTTCATGCCCACCGCCCGGCGCACCGGCCCGTTTACCAGAACTACGGGCCCGGAAAAATAAGTGGTGGCAAGCAGCCCGTGCAGGCAGAATTCATCCTGGCAGGCCGCCTCCACTGCAGCCAGGACCACCGGCAAGTATTCGGGTTTGCACCCGGCCATGACCGCGTTGATTGCGGCTTTTTCCACGGTGCAGGCAATCAGGTTTGGCGGGGTCCGGGCAATCACCTCATCGGGCCGGCGTATGGTGCCGCCGAGCATGCGCACCACCCGAAGCTCGGTGGGCGGGACCACCGGCAGGCCGTCGGTCCAGCCGCGGGCATAACAGGTTTCGATTTCGTCTTCAGCCGCGCCCGCGGAAATCCGCCTGGAGCTCAGCCTGAGATCACCGTGGCGCACCGCCAGGATTTCTGCCATGCCGGGTTCAGCGTTTTTCGCCCCGCACCCGGGCCGAAAGGCGGGCAGATCCTCTCCCAAATCCGGAATACCGGTGAGCCTGCGCCACTGCTGCCGGTCCCAGCCTGCAACCCGGCCGGCTTCCCTGTTGTTTTCAAACCGGATCAGCGTGGGCACTGTCTCGATATCAAGCCGCCAGGAGTGCTCCAGGCCGGTGTCATCAAGTACATCGGAAAGACCTTCCGGAAAATCCGGATCATCCTGGGTATATACGGTCAGATGGATCTCATGGTCCGCGATCTGCCGCAGCACCGGCACGATCATGGCACACGTTTCGCATTCGCGTTTGCATACCGCCACGAATTTGCCGGTATTGTCCTGCGTGTTTTCTGTCATGGCGCGAGTCCTGTTTTGCAAGGGGGTTTGCTTTTTTACGCATATACTGTATAAATTAACACAATTTAAGCATATTGAAAACTTTTCGGTAAAATCGATGTATGTTCAAAACCGGGCAAAAAAGGCGGAAGATTGTGACAAAATACGCATCTGAACCTGACACGGACTTCGAGCGGATCTTCAACCCTGAAAAAATCGCCGTTATCGGGGCTTCAAGCAAAGGCACGGGCTTTGGCAGCGGCATGTTCTTCGCCCTGCAGGACATTGGCTACCAGGGGGAAATCTTCCTGGTCAATCCCAAGGGCGGCACCCTTGCCGGGCATAAGATTTACGAAAGCATTGCGCAAATTCCGGAAACATTTGACCTGGCAGTCATCGCAGTGACTGCAGCGGCCGTACCCCGGGCCCTGGAAGCCTGCCGAAAAAAAGGCGCGGCCGCAGCAGAGATCCTTTCTTCCGGCTTCAAGGAGCTGGGCACGGCCGAAGGCCTTGCCCTGGAAGAACAAATCCGGGAAATCGCCGCGCAGGGAATCCGGGTTATCGGTCCCAACTGCTTTGGCATTTACTGCCCCCAAAGCGGGCTGACCATGCTGCCCGGGGCGGATCTTTCCCGCACCACCGGGCCGGTGGCCGTTTGCTCACAAAGCGGCGGCATGGCGGTGGATTTCGCCAATACGGGCAAGTCCATGGGGCTGGGTTTCAGCAAGGTGGTCAGCTTCGGAAACGGTGCGGATCTCCGGGAAACCGAGCTGCTGGCATTTTTCGGGCAGGACCCTCAGACCCGGGTGATCAACATGTACATCGAGGGCGTGGCAGACGGGGAGGCATTTTTTGACACATTAAAAAACGTGGCCCGCAGAAAGCCGGTGATCGTGCTAAAAGGCGGGCTCTCGTCAGCCGGCAGCCGCGCCGTGCTCAGCCACACTGCATCCATGGGCGGAAGCCGCGCCATCTGGCGGGCGATCCTCAAACAGGCCAATGCCTTGCAGGTCAGCGACATGGGAGAAATGGTCCGGGCCAGCCTGGCCTTTGCCCGCCTGCCGGCCCGGAGCTATAAAAATCTCTGCGTACTGGGAGGAGGCGGCGCCCTGGGCGTGAGCGCCGCGGATGCGGCGGAAAAATATCACATGCAGATCCCGCCATTTGATTCCGGGCTGAGAGAACGCATAGAAAAGCTGCTGCCAAGGCCCGGCTCCAGCGGCGGCAACCCGGTGGACGTGGCCAACCCTTACGTGGCACCGGAAGTACTTGAACAGGTGCTGTGCCTGGCAGCGAAAGACGCGCGCATTGATCTCCAGGTCCTGATTACCCTGTTTCACCACTACAAAAACACGGCCGCCATGGCCGGCAAGCCGGTCCGGGAGGTTACGCCGTTTGCTGAGCTTGCCCGGCGGGTGGAAAATACGGTACAAAAAACCGGCAAACCGGTGGTGGTGATTTTAAACAACCCCAAGCGCGGCACGGATCACCTGGACGTGGTGGAAATGATGGAACAGGCGCGCCGCGAATTTGCAGACCGCGGAATCCCGGCTTTTGACGACCTGGCAGAAGCCCTGGAAGCCATTGCCCACGTAAATGCCTACTATGGAGGAAAAACGCATGAATCAGCAAACGGCTGCCCAAATCGTTGACCGGGCGCGCCGGGAGGGGCGCAGCGCATTATCCGAGTATGAATCCAAGCAGGTGCTGGCAGCATACGGAATCCCGGTGACCCGGGAAATCCTGGTGGAAGACAGCGGGGAATTGGACAAGGCAACAGGGGAAATCGGCTTTCCCCTGGTCATGAAGGGATGCTCACCAGAATTGGCACACAAAACCGAAAAAAACCTGGTCCGCGTGGATCTGCGAAGCCGGGAGGAAGCCGCCCGGGCCTTTGAGGAAATCCGCGGGCAGGTCTCCGGCGCAGGCGGGGGCGTGCTGGTGCAGGAGATGGTCTCCGGCAGGCGCGAACTGGTGGCTGGAATGACCCGGGACCCCCAGTTCGGTCCCTGCGTGATGTTCGGCCTGGGGGGAATTTTCACTGAAATCCTGGAAGACATTGCCTTTCGCAAGGCGCCCCTGGAAAAAACGGATGCGCTTGCCATGATGCGGGAAATCAAGGGGCACCGGATTCTGGGGGGCGTGCGGGGCATGGAAGCCGCAGACACCGATATGCTGGCGGATCTGCTGATCCAAGTGGGACAGATCGGCACGGACATGGATGCGGTAACGGAAATCGACATCAACCCCGTGATCATTTGCGGCAGCCGGCCCAGGGCCGTGGATGCGCTGATCGCCCTGGGCTGAAAATATGAAAACCATTATGCATGGCAAGGAGGTAATTCCATGAAACTGATCGAGGTAAACGAGAAAACATGCAACCAGGACGGCATATGCGCAGCCGTGTGCCCGGCGGGAATCATTTCTTTTTCAAAGGATTCGTACCCCGCCCCCATCGCGGAAGCAGACGAACTCTGCATCCGGTGCGGCCACTGCGTGGCGGTCTGCCCCACGGGCAGCCTTACCCACCGGGACATGCCCCTCGAGCAGTGCCCGCCCGTGAACCCGGAAAAGAAGCTTTCCCCTGAGCAGTGCGAGCATTTCTTCCGGGCACGCCGCTCCATCCGGGTCTACAAGGACAAGCCGGTGGATCCGGACACGATTGCCCGGCTCATTGAAATTGCGCGCTACGCCCCTACCGGGCACAACTCCCAGTGCGTGGAATGGACCGTGATCAGCGGCAGGGAAAGGCTACGGAACATAGGCGGCGTCGTGATTGACTGGATGCGCTGGATGCTTGAAAACATGCCGGAAGTGGCCGCGGAAGTTCACATGGACCGGGCAGTGGCAAGATGGGAAGAAGGAAACGACGTGATTTTCCGTGGCGCGCCCATGCTCATCATGACCCATGCGGACAAAAACCTGCGCCCGGCCCCGGCTGCATGCACCATTGCCATGGCCTATCTCGAACTCGCAGCTACCACCATGGACCTGGGCGGCTGCTGGGCCGGCTACTTCATGGCCGCTGCCGGCAATTTCCCGCCCATGCAGGAAGCCCTGGCCCTGCCCGAAGGGCATCAGTGCTTTGGCGCCATGATGATCGGGCATCCGAAGTTTTCCTATCACCGGCTGCCCCTGCGAAATGCGCCGAAAATCACCTGGCGGATTTCCTGAAAAATGGATGTTGTGCTGATCCATAAGGACGAAAAACATCCACGGAGGGATCAGTGAAACCGGAACCGCTGTTTGAAGAACTCGATTACCGGCAGACGCCCATGGGCGAGCTGATCCTCAGGCGCCGGCGCCTTATGGCGCTAAAGGGCATGACGATTTACGAGGTCAAGCTCGGCGAGCAGTACCTGATGTCGAGCCTTTTTTATGCCTCCGAGCAGGCCCTGGCAGATACCGCGCTGGGCGGGCTCGGCGGCAGCGGCTGGGACGTGGCAGTCGGCGGGCTCGGCCTGGGATATACGGCTGCAGCCGCCCTGGAATACGAGCAGGTCAGGCGCCTGGTGGTCATCGAGGCTTTCCGGCCGGTAATTGACTGGCACACACAGGAGCTGGTGCCAAACGGAAGCCTGCTGAACAATGATCCGCGCTGCGTGTTTTACCAAGCGGATTTCTTTGCCCTGGCCCGCGGAAACGGATTTGACCCGCAATCCCCCGGGCGCCGGTTTGACGCAGTTTTGCTCGATATCGACCACAGCCCGGGCAGCCTGCTTGATGCCGGCCACGGCGATTTTTACACCGCGGCCGGCATCAGGCGGGTCAAATCATTTCTCAAGCCCGGGGGCGTATTTGCCCTGTGGTCCAATGATCCGCCGCAGGCGGAATTTATCCGCACCCTGTCTGGCGTATTTGACCACGCAGAAGGCCGCACCATAGAATTTGACAACCCCCTGCAGCAATCGCCATCCACAAACGGCATCTATTTGGCCCGCTGCTGACAGGCGGATCTAATCGTTAAATGCCTCTGCGCCCATTTCCACGGTCAACTTGTCATCATCTGACAGGCGCGCGGCAAGTCCATCGATTTTGGGCAGTTCGTAGCCGTAAAAATAACGCAGGGCATACATCTTGCCTGCGTAAAAATCCCGGTCCTTTTTCTTCGGACCCGACTCCAGGGCCTTGCGGGCGGCAATGCCCTGCAGCAGCCACTGCCAGGCAATGGTAATGATCCCGAAAAACTCCAGGTAGAGCACGGCATCTGCCAGGAAGACCTCGGCGCCCTGCTTTTCCGCAACCGAGACCTGCTGCCGGGTCACCTCCTGGAGCCGGTCCAGGGCCTGCTCGAGTCTGCCGGCAAACCCGGCCAGCTCGGAATCGTCCTTTGCCGCGGCAATGGCTTCCTGCACCTCGCTGACGTAATGTGCAAAGGCCTGTCCCTGCTGCATCATTACCTTTCTGCCCAGCAAATCCATGCCCTGCACGCCGGTGGTGCCCTCGTGGATAGGATGGATCCGGCAGTCCCGGTAATACTGCTCCAGGGGATAGTCATCACAGTACCCGGAGCCGCCCAGGCACTGCAGGCCGGCGCTGATGGAGATATTGCCCATTTCCGAAGGATAGGACTTGGCCACGGGCGTGAGGATCTCGAGCAGCAGATGATATTTCTGCCGCGCCTCCTGGTCTTCGAGCACCTTCAGGTAATCCACGTACTTGCTGCACTGGGAAAGCAGGCAAAGCGAGCCCTCCACCACGGCCTTCTGAAGAAGCAGCATCCGCTTGACATCCGCGTGCTCGATAATGGCAACAGGCGGGGAAGCCGGATCCTTCTGCCCGGGCTTGCGCCCCTGCTGGCGGGATCGGCTGTACTCCAGGGCGGCATAATAGGCCGCGCTGGCCATGGCCGTGGCTCCCATGCCCACGCCGATGCGGGCCTCGTTCATCATCTGGAACATGTACTTCAGTCCCTGGTGCGGCTCGCCAACCAGCCAGCCGCGGCAGTCGTTTTTGTCGCCCATGCTAAGCTGCGCAATGGGGCATCCGCGATAGCCCAGCTTGTGATAGATGCCTGAGGTGGCCACGTCATTGAAAACCAGGGTGCCGTCAGCCTCCGGTCGGTACTTGGGCACCACGAACAGGGAAATTCCCTTCACGCCGGCCGGCGCACCGGCAATCTTGGCCAGCATCAGGTGCACCACGTTTTCCACCGCGTCATGATCCCCTGCTGAAATGAAGATCTTCTGCCCCTTGATCGCGTAATAGCCATGATCGGTGGGTTCTGCCATGGTGGCCACATCCGAGAGCGAAGAGCCGGCCTCTGGCTCGGTCAGCGCCATGGTGCCCTGCCACTTGCCGGCCCGCATGTTGGGCACATACGTGTCATAAAGCGCTTTGCTGCCAAAGCACTCAATGAGATGCGAAGAACCCTTGGTCAGTCCGATATACGCATGGGCCGAATAATTGGCCGCGGCAAAGATGAACTCGCAAATATCTGCCACCATGTTGGGCAGTTGTTCGCCGTCCTGGTCAAACGGGACCGTGCTGGTTATCCAGCCGCCTTCCGCGAATTCCTTTATGATCTTTTTCATGGAAGGGTGCACCCTCACCTCGCCGCCGACGAGTTCCGGCTGCTTGCGGTCCATTTCCTCAAACAGGGGGAACAAAAGGTCCTTGCCCAGCTTGACCGCCTCTTTTAACACCATGTCAAACATCTTGCGGTTGTGCTGGCTGTAGTAGTCATAGCCGGTCAATTCCTCGACATCAAAAACCTCGTATAGCAGAAACTGGATGTTTCTTTCACTTACAAAACGGGTTGCCACGATTACCTCCTTGTTCATATGGTTTCAAAATTACGGGTTGTTCGAATTCTTTCCTGCAGAAAAGCCAAACCAAAACCACGAAGCGCACCAAGAACACGAAGAAAAAACAGTTAAAAAAACAAAGACTTCGTGTTCTTCGCGTACTTCATGGTTTAAATCGGGCATGTACATTATCTTCACTTGCCGTGTACAAAAATCGCTTCAGCCTGCCGGAAGCGCGATTTCCGGTTTTTTTGGAATCCGCAGCAGCATCAGGCAGACAAAGCCGATGGAAATGGATGCAAAAATCGCGATAAATACGTGAAAATAGGCCTGCACCGGATAATGCGGGCCCTCCCTCCCCACAAGGTCCATGAGCCAGCCGGTAAACGGCTGAAACAGTGCCGTGCCCAGAAATGCCGCGGGATTCATCAGCCCGATGGCCGTGCCCGTGAGCCAGGCAGGGAAAAGCTCCTTGGTAATGGCGAAATAAAGCGACAAGGCCCCGCCCCCGCAAAGGCCGATGGTCAGAAAAAGCGGTGCCACCACCAGGGACGGGGGATGTCCGCCGGTAAAAAGAAACACCGACCAGCAGGCAAGACCCGCGGCCATGGCCGAAACCACCACCGGCTTGCGCCCGGAGGCCAGTCTGTCTGCCAGAAAGCCGATAACGGGCGCACCGATGATAAAGCCCAGGGGCATCAGCATGAGAATCGCCCCCGCGGTCATCCGGGAGTATTCGTGCACATCCACCAGATACGGCACGGCCCACAGTCCCTGGAAAGTCAGGGCCGGGCCGCCGAAAAAAAAGTAGGACAAAGTTACCATCCAGAAGCTGGTTTTGCCCAGCACCATTTTCAGCCGCTTCATGGCGCCAATGTCGGCCGGGATGTCAAGCGCGTCATCCGGGACCGTGCCCGGATCCGGCTCGACAGCCGCCCACCCCTTGTCCTCAGGCTTGTCCCGCAGCACCAGCCAGGCACACAGCGCCATTACCAGCGTGATTGCGCCGATGGCCCAGAACGAGGCCCGCCATCCCAGCAGGATCACAAGATAGGTCAGCGGCAGGGAGGCCGCCAGGTTGCCCGCGTTGCCGAATGCCAGGAAAACCCCGGTAATTGCGGCAAACTCGTTTTTCTTAAACCACC
>JAIPES010000070.1 GCA_021737045.1 Desulfobacteraceae bacterium
ACGGAATAAACTCCGCCCAGCCACGCAGTCCGCAATGCTTGGTGATCGCAGCGGTCAATGTCGTCTTGCCATGGTCAATATGACCGATCGTTCCCACGTTTACATGCGGCTTGTTCCGCTCAAACTTCTGCTTTGCCATTTTCCACCCTCTTGCTCAAACGGGTTTGCCATTGAAATAAATCTGAATTATCTGCAATCAGATACTTTGCCCATCCAAAAGGGGAAAACTGGATGGGCAAGGGATATCAAAATCAAAATACCTTCGGCTACCACCGGTAATGGGCAAAGGCCTTGTTGGCCTCGGCCATGCGGTGTGTATCCTCGCGCTTCTTAACCGAAGCGCCCCTTTGCTGGGCGGCATCCATAAACTCACCGGCCAGTTTCCTGGCCATGCCTTTTTCCGGCCGCTTTTCCGCATAAGTGAGAATCCACCGGATGGCCAGAGCGGTCTGGCGCAATGGCCGGACCTCAGTGGGCACCTGGTATGTGGATCCCCCAACACGCCGGGACTTGACTTCCAGCTGGGGCTTTACATTGCCCAGTGCCTGCTCGAAAACCTTTAAGGCCGGCTCATTCATCCGCTTTTCAATAATATCAAAAGCTTCATATATCAGCGACTGGGCCGTGCTCTTTTTCCCGTCTTTCATTACGGAATTGACAAACCGGGATACGAGCGGACTTTTGTACTTGTAATCCGGAATAACTTTTCTTTCAGGGATTTCTCTTCTTCTCGGCATTGCCTACACCATTTTTTTTCAGATACAAGTTGCGCCCCGGATATAATGTTACTTGGGACGTTTGGCTCCGTACTTGGACCGACCCTGTTTCCGGTCAGCCACTCCAAGCGTATCCAGGGTACCGCGAACAATGTGATACCGGACACCGGGAAGGTCCTTGACCCGGCCCCCGCGCACGAGAACCACCGAGTGTTCCTGGAGATTATGTCCGATGCCGGGGATATACGCGGAAACCTCCACCCCTGTTGTCAGACGAACCCTTGCCACTTTCCGCAGGGCGGAATTTGGCTTTTTGGGCGTGGCCGTATAAACTCTGACACACACACCGCGCTTTTGCGGCGAAGCTTTAAGCGCAGGCGCACCCTTTTTCTTCTGAATCTGCTTGCGGCCCTTGCGAACCAGCTGATTAATCGTCGGCATGCTATCCCCTATCCATTACAAATCATTCATATATTCAAAATGTTTATAGTGCTAAGCTAAAATAACAAACAATACCCTTAAATCATGGTGGTGTCAAGCATTTTTCTTTTACCTGCCGGCACCATTTTAACCGTCCGGCACACAACCGGATACGCCCGGGCACCGTGCTTAGTATTCAGCGGCAATATCAGGCCGCCCGTATTCCGTCCGGCCAGTGCCTGCGGGGATCAGCCGGCCCATGATCACATTTTCCTTCAGCCCGCGCAGGCCGTCATATGCACCTGCGATGCTGGCATCTGTCAGCACCTTGGTGGTCTCCTGAAACGAGGCTGCGGAGATAAAGCTGTCTGTGGACAGAGAGGCTTTTGTAATCCCCAGAATAAGTGGCTCACCCACGGCCGGGGTGCCGCCCTGCTCCACCACCGCCTGGTTGGTTTCCTCAAATTCGATTCTGTCCACCTGTTCCTCGGGAATAAAAGCGGTGTCACCAACGGTCTGAATTTTAACCCGGCGCATCATCTGCCGCACGATCACCTCAATATGCTTGTCATTGATGCGAACCCCCTGGAGTCTGTAGACTTCCTGAACCCCGTTTAACAAATAACGGGCCAGCTCGACTTCGCCTTTGATGCTCAGAATGTCCTGCGGGTTGGGGCTGCCTGCGGTCAGCGGTTCTCCGGCCTTGACATAGTCGCCGTCATAAACGCTGATGTGCCGGCCGCGCGGAATCAGGTATTCCTTTTTTTCACCGGCATCCACCGGGGTGACGGTCAGGCGCTGCTTTCCCTTCTTTGTTGCCTTGGCAATGGCCACAAAGCCGTCAATCTCGGATAGAACCGCGGCCTCCTTGGGCTTGCGCACCTCGAAGAGCTCGGCCACCCGCGGCAGACCACCGGTAATGTCCTTGGTCTTGGTGGTTTCCCGGGGAATTTTTCCGATGATGTCACCGGCTCGCACATGGTCGTGCTCTTCCACCATCAGAATGGTGTTGACCGGCAGCACATACCGGGCCGGTCCGGAGCCGGAAATATTGGCTGTTTTGCCTTCCTTGTCCTTTATGGAAATTCTGGGCCTGGCGTCCATTCCCTTGGATTCCACCACAGTAAGACTCGATTTGCCGGTCACCGGGTCCACCCGTTCCTGCAGAGTCCGGCCGATCACCAGGTCTCCGAACTTGACCTTTCCTTCCACTGCGGTGATGATCGGAGTGGTAAACGGATCCCAGGAAGCCAGCAGCTGGCCGGCCTCCACCCGCTGGCCGTCTTCGACCAGGATGTCTGCGCCGTAGATCACCGGACATCGTTCCAGTTCCCTGCCGGAATCCGAAACAACAGAAAACTCTCCCCCTCTGCGGTTCATGACAATTTTGCGGTTTTCCGCATTCACAGCCACATTAAGCTTGTTGTACTTGACAATCCCCTGCACCCGGGCGCGAATTTCAGCTTCCTCTACCCGCCGGCTGGCAGTGCCGCCGATGTGGAAGGTTCTCATGGTCAGCTGGGTACCGGGTTCGCCAATGGACTGGGCGGCAATGATGCCAACCGTCTGACCGATTTCCACAAATCCGCCATGGGCAAGATCCCGGCCGTAACACATGGCACAGACCCCGAACCGGGAACGGCAGGTGAGCACCGAGCGGATTTTCACACTGGTGACCCCGGCCTGGCTGATGCGGGCAACTCCGGATTCATCGATTTCATCACCCCGGCGGATCAGCACCTCGTCGGTGAACGGATCCTGCACGTCTTCCAGGGCAATTCGGCCCAGCACCCGCTCTTCCAGGGGCTGGATTACTTCTCCGCCTTCGAGGAGGGCCTCGACCTCAATGCCCATTACCGTACCGCAGTCATGCTCCATAACGGTGCAGTCCTGGGCCACATCTGCCAGGCGACGGGTCAGGTATCCGGAGTTGGCGGTTTTCAGCGCCGTATCTGCAAGTCCTTTACGGGCACCGTGGGTGGAAATAAAATACTGGAGCACGGAAAGCCCTTCCCGGAAATTGGCGGTAATGGGCGTTTCAATGATCTCGCCGGATGGTTTTGCCATCAGACCCCGCATGCCGGCCAGCTGCCGCATCTGGTCCTTGCTGCCGCGGGCGCCGGAATCAGCCATCATAAAAATCGGGTTGACCGTCTCTCCACCGGTTTTGTCGCTCATGTCGGCAAGCCGCTTATCATCGACCTGAGCTGCATCCTTCTGCAGATCGGTCATGATATAAGGCTTTTCCATTGCCTCCATCATCTTGTTGGCGATCTCGTCGGTGGCACGGGCCCAGATGTCAACAACCTTGTTGTATTTCTCCCCCTGGGTGATCAGACCCTCGGTGTACTGGTGGTTGATCTCGGCCACCTCTTTTTCCGCAGCCTCATGAATGTCCCACTTGCTTTCCGGGATAATCATGGCGTCAATGGAAATCGACAGCCCGCCTGCCGTGGAATAGCTGTAACCGATGTTCTTGAGCCGGTCGGCCAGAATAACCGTGGCCTTGGGCCCCTTGTGCCGGTAGGTGTAATCCACCAGATCCTGCAGGGCCTTTTTGTTTAACACTTTGTTGATGGTGTCAAAAGGAATCTCAGAGCGTTTTTCGATAACCTGGAATACATGGTATTGATCGCCCACGTGAATGATCCCGCTGACATCGCCTTCATCCAGGGAAAACACCGACTCCACCTCAAAATCCGGCAGCTGGAAGATTTCCTGAAACTCAGGGGCGTCCAAAAGACCGATATTTCCTTCATACGTCTTGTCAAACGCCTCGGAATAAGGCTTGACAAGATCGCGAAACGGGGTGCCCTCCTCCACTGCCTCCACGACATCGTCGGCCCTGTCCCTGTCTGTGACCATGATGTGACGAAGGATGTAGCTGTCGCCCTTGGGAATAATTTCCCACAGCAGCACGCGGCCCACCGTGGTTTCCACGCGCTGGCCGTTGATGCGCACGGTGACCTTGGCATGAAGATCCACCACCCCGGCGTCGTAGGCCACGCGCACCTCCTGGGTGTCAGCAAACTTCATCCCGCTGCCGCGGGCGCCGGTCAGGCCCAGGGTCATGTAATAAATGCCAAGGACGATATCCTGGGTAGGCACGATGATGGGGCTGCCGTTTGCCGGCGACAAAATATTGTTGGATGCCAGCATCAGCACCCGTGCCTCGATCTGGGCTTCCATGGACAGCGGAATATGCACGGCCATCTGGTCGCCGTCAAAGTCGGCGTTAAACGCGGTACAGACCAGGGGATGGAGCTGGATGGCCTTTCCCTCGATGAGCACCGGCTCAAAAGCCTGGACGCCCAGGCGGTGAAGCGTCGGGGCGCGGTTGAGCATCACCGGGTATTCCTTGACCACCTCATCCAGGGTATCCCAGACCTCGGGAGTCCGCTTTTCCACCCATTTCTTGGCGCTTTTGACAGTGGTGACAATGCCTTTTTGCTCCAGGCGATGATAGATAAAGGGCTTGAACAGCTCCAGGGCCATTTCCTTGGGAATTCCGCACTGGTGCAGCCGCAGATCCGGGCCGATGGTAATCACGGACCGGCCGGAATAGTCCACGCGCTTGCCCAGCAGGTTCTGGCGGAACCGGCCCTGCTTGCCTTTTAAGGTCTCGCTCAGGGATTTCAAGGGGCGCTTGTTGGTGCCGGTGACCACCCGGCCCTGGCGGCCGTTGTCTATAAGCACGTCAACGGATTCCTGAAGCATGCGCTTTTCATTGCGCACGATGATATCCGGCGCCCGGAGTTCCATTAAACGGCTCAGCCTGTTATTGCGGTTGATCACCCGGCGGTACAGGTCATTTAAATCCGAGGATGCAAACCGCCCGCCTTCCAGCGGAACCAGCGGCCGCAGATCCGGGGGCAGAACAGGAATAACGTCTAAAATCATCCAGATGGGGTCCAGCCCGGACTTACGAAACGCATCCACCACCTTGAGCCGCTTGGCCAGTTTCTTGCGCTTGGCGTCAGAGCCGGTCTCCATGATCTCGGTACGCAGTTCCTTGTACAAGGCCTCGATATCGACGCGCTCCAAAAGAATCTTGATTGCCTCGGCACCGATACCCGCCTCGAACTTGTTGCCGTAAAGCTGCCGCGCCTCCCGGTATTTTTCCTCAGAGAGCAGCTGCAGCTTTGAAAGGCCCGTGTCCTTGGGATCGATCACGATAAAATTGTCAAAATACAGAACCTTTTCCAGGTTCTTTAAGGTCAGGTCCAGCAGGTTGCCGATTTTGCTCGGCAGACTCCGCAAAAACCAGATATGGGTTACAGGCGAAGCCAGGTCAATATGGGCCATGCGCTCACGCCGAACCTTTGACTGGATTACCTCCACGCCGCATTTCTCGCAAATGACACCCCGGTGTTTCATGCGCTTGTACTTGCCGCAATTGCACTCATAGTCCTTGATGGGGCCGAAAATCTTTGCGCAGAACAGACCCTCCCGTTCCGGTTTAAAGGTCCGGTAATTGATGGTCTCGGGCTTCTTTATCTCGCCGTGCGACCAGCTCCGGATCTGTTCCGAGGAGGCCAAAGCCACCCTGACGCCTTTGTACCGGTTGGGATTTTTCGGCTTGATGAAAAAATCGTAGATCGTTTCCAATGCGATCTCCTTGCATGAAAAATAAAATTATTCGCTGTCTTCTTCGACCAGCGTTATATCCAGGCCCAGACTCTGCAGTTCCTTGGTCAGAACCCTGAAGGATTCGGGCAACCCGGGCTCAAAAACATTCTGGCCCTTGACGATTTTTTCGTACATGCGGGTTCTGCCGGCCATGTCGTCGGACTTCACCGTCAAAAACTCCTGCAGGCAATGGGCGGCTCCATAGGCCTCTATGGCCCAGACCTCCATTTCTCCGAGCCGCTGGCCCCCGAACTGGGCCTTGCCCCCGAGGGGCTGTTGAGTGACCAGTGAATAGGGACCGATGGATCGCGCATGGAGCTTGTCTGCAACCAGATGGTGCAGTTTAAGCATGTACATGGCCCCCACAGTGACCTTTTCATCAAAGGGCAGGCCCGTGCGGCCGTCATAAAGGGTTGCCTGACCCGACGGGCTGACCCCGGCCTCAGAGAGCAGATCCTTGATCTCCTCTTCTCTGGCACCATCAAACACGGGGGTGGCCATAAAGACCCCCTCAGAGGTGTTTTCAGCCAGGCGCTGAACATCGGAATCGGATATATCCTTGATCTGATCGGCTTGCGTCTTGCCGGAAAAGATTTTTTTGAATTTTTTGCGCAGCTCCTCGGTTTTGCCCTCGGCCAGCAGCGCATTAACCTGGTCTCCCAAACCCTTTGCCGCCCTTCCGAGATGAATTTCAAGGATCTGGCCAACATTCATCCGCGAAGGCACGCCCAGGGGATTTAAAACCATGTCCACGGTACGGCCGTCGGCAAAATAGGGCAGGTCTTCTTCCGGCAAGATCCGGGAAACAACGCCCTTGTTGCCGTGCCGGCCGGCCATCTTGTCACCCACGGCCAGGGTGCGCTTCATGGCCACGTAGATCTTGATCATCTTGATGACCCCGGGGGGCAGTTCATCGCCCTTTTCAATGGAGCTGACCTGGTGCTCAAAGGCGGATTTGGCCATTTCGGCCTGCTCGCGGTAGCGTGACAGGATTTCGGCCACTTTCTCCTCGGTCTTTTTGTCCTTTAAGGAAATCTGTCCGAACTTGGCCAGGGGTATATCGGCCAGCATCTTTTTTTCCATCCGGACATCTTTGGCAATCAGGACCTTCTGTCCTTCGGTGAGGCTTTCTGAGCACTGTTTGCCGGCCAGAGCGGCCATAATCTCGTTTCTGGCCGTCTCCTCGATGATCTTTAGCTCATCATCGCGGTCCTTTTCCAGGGCGGCGATTTCCTCGTTCTCGATTGCCCGCGACCGGTCGTCTTTTTCCACGCCGCGGCGGGAAAACACCTTGACATCCGTGACAATTCCGGAAATACCGGGCGGCACCCGCAACGAGGTATCCTTTACATCCCCGGCCTTTTCCCCGAATATGGCCCGGAGCAGTTTTTCCTCTGGAGAAAGCTGGGTTTCGCCCTTGGGCGTGACCTTGCCCACCAGGATATCGGCCGGGCCCACCTCGGCACCGAGCCGGATGATACCGCTTTCATCCAGGTCCTTGAGCGCTTCTTCCCCAACATTGGGAATATCACGGGTGATTTCCTCCCGGCCCAGCTTGGTGTCCCTGGCCAGCACCTCAAATTCCTCGATGTGCACGGAGGTAAAAACGCCGTCTTTGACCAGTCGTTCGCTGACCAGAATAGAGTCTTCAAAATTGTACCCCCCCCAGGGCATAAACGCTACTGTCACGTTTTTGCCCAGGGCCAGTTCCCCGTTGTCCGTGGCCGGACCGTCGGCAATGATTTCACCGGCGTGAACCCTTTCGCCCTTCTTGACAATGGGCCTGTTGTTAAAACAGGTGTTCTGGTTGGAACGCACGAACTTGCCCAGGTTGTATATGGTGACATCCTTCTGGGACGGATCATCTGAAGGATCATGCTGCAGGACAATTCTGGAGGCATCCACATCCACCACCGTCCCGTCGCGCCTGGCCACAACCGTAACTCCGGAATCCCGGGCCACAATGCCTTCCACACCGGTGCCCACCAGAGGGGCCTCGGTATTGAGAAGGGGCACGGCCTGGCGCATCATGTTCGAGCCCATCAGCGCCCGGTTGGCATCATCGTTTTCCAGAAACGGGATCAGCGAGGCACTGATGCTCACCAGCTGATTGGGAGAGACGTCCATGAGTTCGATGCGGTCTTTTTCAACCATCATGAACTCGCCGTCCACCCGTGAAATCACCACCGGGTTCACATACCGGTTCTTGTCATCCACCGGTGCGTTGGCCTGCGCAATGGGATGATCCTTTTCCTCAAAGGCCGAAAGCAGCCGAATCTGGTTGGAAACCGTGGATTCCTCCACCACCCTGTACGGGGTTTCAATAAATCCGTATTCATTGACCCGGGCATATGTACAAAGCGAAACAATGAGTCCGATATTGGGACCTTCCGGAGTTTCAATAGGACAGATCCGGCCGTAATGGGACGGATGCACGTCGCGCACCTCAAACCCGGCCCGGTCCCGGGTCAGCCCGCCCGGCCCCAGAGCGCTTAAGCGCCGCTTGTGGGTTGTTTCCGAAAGCGGGTTGGTCTGGTCCAGAAACTGAGAGAGCTGGCTGGTGCCGAAAAACTCCTTGACCACGGCCGACACCGGCTTGGGATTGACCAGGTCATTGGGCATGAGCGCATCGACTTCCTGCATGCTCATGCGCTCCTTGATGGCCCGCTCCATGCGCACCAGCCCGATGCGGTACTGGTTTTCGAGCAGCTCGCCCACCGCCCGCACCCGCCGGTTGCCCAGATGGTCAATGTCGTCCACAGTACCCTGGGTGTCGCGCAGTTCCACCAGTATCCGGGCGGTTTGCAGGATATCCTCCCTGCGCAGCGTCCGCATGTCCAGCGGGGTGTCGATATTTAAACGATGATTGAGTTTCAGCCGGCCCACGCTGGACAGGTCATAATAGGCGGTTTTAAAAAACAGATGATCCACAAAATCCTGGGCCACCTCTGCGGTCACCGGGTTGCCAGGCCGCAGTCGCCTGTAAATGTCAATTAATGCCTCTTCCTTGGTCTTGGCCTTGTCCAGAAGCAGGGTCTTTCGAATGGACTGGCCGGTAAAAGGACCTTCCATGACCAGGAGTTCAAACCACTCCACCCCGGCTGCAGTCATCTGTTCAAGCAAATCCGGCTCTACGGGGTCATTGGAGCGGGCAATGACCTCACCGGTTTCCGGATGGAGCACGTCCGAGGCGATCACACGCTGCTGGAGTTCATCTGTGGTCATGGGCACATGTTCCATGCCCGCGGCCTGAAGCTGCCGAATGGCGCGCTTGGTGATCATTCGCCCTTTTCTGACCAGAACTTCTCCGGTTTCCGGGTGAACAATGTCTTCCCCCGGACGTTCGCCCTTGAGAAATTCCGGATTCAGCTTCCGGACAAATTTTTCGTCCTTAATAAAGACTTTTTCGGTATGGTAAAAATAAGACAGGATATCGTCATCCGTGTAACCCAGGGCCTTAAACAGCAGGGTGACCGGAAACTTGCGCCGCCGGTCGATGCGCACGTAAACGATATCCTTGGGATCAATTTCCATGTCAATCCAGGAGCCGCGCACCGGAATAATACGGGCGCTGTAGATGATCCGCCCGCTGGAATGGGTCTTGCCCTTGTCATGATCGAAAAACACGCCCGAGGAGCGGTGCAACTGGCTGACCACCGCGCGTTCCGTGCCGTTGATGATAAAAGTCCCGCGTTCGGTCATCAGGGGGATGGTGCCGAAATAAATCTCCTGCTCCTTGATATCACGGATGTTGGAAACACCCGTGGTCTTGTCTACATCATAGACCACCAGGCGCACCCGGATCCGGACGGAGATTTCATGCGTCATGCCCCGGTTGATGCATTCATTGACCGAGTGTTTGACCTCCCCGAAATGGTATGAAACAAATTCCAGAGAAGCCGTTCCGGTGAAATCCTTTATGGGAAACACCGAGGTAAACACAGCCTGCAGACCGCTGTCTTTGCGCTGTTCGGGAGCAACCCCCATCTGCAGAAATCGCTGGTAGGATTCGCGTTGAATCCCGATAAGATCCGGGATGTCCACAATGGACTGAATGCGACCGAAATTTTTCCGAAATCGTTTGTATTTCGGCGGATTTCCTGTCATTTCGTCTCCAGCATATATCGTATTAAAATCAATTTGCGAAAACCGGCAGCCGGGCAAGCCCCGATGCCGATTTTCGCAATTTTGTCATGATCACATGTCTGTGCTCTATGCATGCATTTGCGCCGAATTGCGTATAAAAGGCGCCTGAACAAAGGCAGGCTACTTGATTTCCACAGAGGCACCCACACCCTCGAGCTGTGCTTTGATCTTGTCGGCCTCTTCCTTGACCACGCCTTCCTTGACAGGCTTGGGCGCTTCTTCAACCATGGCCTTGGCTTCCTTGAGGCCCAGACCGGTGATGGCACGCACTTCCTTGATAACCTGAATCTTTTTGTCGCCCACTGCGGACAAGACCACGTCAAACTCGGTCTTTTCCTCTTCAACTGCGGCGCCTTCGCCGCCTGCAGCCGGCGCTCCGGCCACTGCCACGGGTGCTGCGGCGGAAACGCCGAATTTGTCTTCCAGTTCCTTAATCAGTTCGGAAAGCTCCAGAACCGTCATGTTGGCGATAAAATCGATTACATCCTGTTTGGTGATGTCAGCCATTGGATATCTCCTTGGTATTCTTTTACACGATCATTTGCGTAAGTTTTAAAACTCATGGTTGCATTGTTTGCCCCGAAAAAACGGATCAGGGCCTAAGCCGCCTCTTTCTGATCATTTATGGCCTTGAGGGCATAGACCAGACGCTCGGGAACATTGTTAAGGGCCCGAACCAGACCTGTGGGAACGGCATTCATGGTGCCCAGCACGGTTGCAAGCAGCACTTCGCGCGACGGCAATTCCGAAAGCCGCTTGATGCCGTCGGCGTCAAGAACACTGCCGTCCATGACCCCGGCCTTGATCTGCAGCTTGTCATTATCCTTGGCAAACTCGCAGAGCACCTTGGCCGGCGCCACCGGATCATCATAGCTCATGGCCACGGCGCTGGGGCCTTCAAACTGCTGCCGGAGCAAATCCACATCGGTTTGCTCCGCAGCCCGGATCAAAAGGGTGTTTTTCACCACTTTGAACTCAATTCCGGCCTGCCTGAGCTTTGAACGCAGATCGTTGATTTTTGTGACATTGAGCCCTTTATAATCCACGAGCACAAGGATTTTTTTCTGCTCGAATTTCTCGTGAAGGGCTGAAACGAGCTCCTGCTTTTGCGAAAGCGTTAACACTGACTCCACCTCCTTTCTGAATCTGTAAAAACCACGGGCCTCCACAGCATCAGAAAGCCTGCCTCAGTAGGCCGGAAATTCATTTTTCCGATTATACACGCCTGACGGGGTGAACCTACGGTCTTTGACAGATTAATGATTAAATATCGCAATTCATATCGATATATATGGCAAGCGCGTCCCGGCCCTTGGCCGGCTCGCGGATCCAAGCAATAACCGGCAATTCTTACTTGAGCAGTTCCTTAACAAACACCGGGTCCACCTTGAAACCTGGACCCATAGTTGTGGAAACGGCAATGGAGCGCAGATACGTTCCCTTGCTGGCCGCCGGCTTCAGGCGCAGCACCGTGTCCATAAACGCCCGGACATTGTCAAGCAGCCTTTCCGGGCCAAATGAAACCTTGCCCATGGGCGCATGAACGATGCCGGTTTTATCCACCCGAAAGTCCACCTTACCGGCCTTGAGTTCATTGACCGCCCGGGCCACGTCAAAGGTGACCGTGCCGGTCTTGGCATTGGGCATCAGGCCCCTCGGGCCGAGGATCTTTCCGATCTTTCCCACAGAGCCCATTACATCCGGCGTTGCCACGGCCTTGTCAAAGTCAAACCAGCCGCCCTTGATCTTTTCGATCAGGTCATCATTGCCCACATAGTCAGCCCCGGCTTCCTGGGCTTCCTTTTCCTTTTCACCCTTGGCAAAGACAAGGACCTTGACCTCTTTTCCAAGGCCATGGGGCAGGACCACGGATCCGCGAACCATCTGGTCAGCGTGTCGGGGATCGACTCCAAGCTTGGTGGCAATATCGACGGTTTCATCAAACCGGACATAGGATGACTCAACCGCAGCAGCCACCGCAGCAGCAAAATCCATCCGCTCCTGGAGATCAAACCTGGACTTGATATCCCTGTATTTTTTGCTCCGTTTACGCATTGTTTTTCCCTTAAGCTCCTTATTGACCTTTATACCACTTCCAGCCCCATGCTCCTGGCCGTGCCCTCGATAATCCGGCAGGCATTTTCCATGTCCGGGGCATTTAAATCCGGCATCTTGGTTTTGGCGATTTCTTCCACCTGGGCCTGGGTCACCTTGCCGACTTTTTCTGCCTTGGGACTGCCCGAACCCCTTGCAATGCCGGCGGCTTTTTTCAACAGCACAGCAGCCGGCGGGGTTTTGGTGATAAACGTAAAGGTTTTGTCCTGGTATATGGTGATCACCACCGGGGTGATCATGCCTTCGTCATTTGCCGTTCTGGCGTTAAACGCCTTGCAAAAATCCATGATATTGACCCCGTGCTGCCCCAGTGCGGGGCCGATGGGCGGTGAAGGGTTGGCCTTTCCCGCCGGCACCTGGAGCTTTACCTGGGCTACGACTTTTTTCGCCATGTCTTAAACATCTCCTGTTCTAATTTTTCGCCACCTGCACGAAATCGAGTTCTACCGGTGTGGAGCGTCCGAAAATGCTGACCAGCACCTTGAGCTTGCCTTTTTCCGGGCTGACATCTTCCACGGTGCCGTTGAAATTGGTAAACGGCCCGTCAATGACGCGAACCTCGTCTCCGACTTCAAAATAAAACTTGGGCTGGGGCTTTTGCTGCCCGGCTTCCATCTTGTGAATAATCTGATCGGCCTCTTCATCTGAAATGGGTGCAGGCCTGTCCCGCCCCCCGAGAAATCCAGTGACCTTTGCCGTATTTTTTACCAGATGCCAGGTTTCTTCATCCAATTCCATCCGGACCATGATATAGCCCGGATAAAATTTCCGGCTGGAGGTTTTTCGTTTGCCCTTGACCAATTCCACCACCTGTTCGGTGGGCACCACAACTTCGCCGAATTTTTCCGGATGGACACAGGTGGCAATGCGCTCCTCAAGGTTTTGCTTCACCTTGTTTTCAAAGCCGGAATATACATGGATGATATACCAGTTCAACGCCACGCCTTAACTCCCTTGTTAACTCAATTCTACAGGATCAAACGGACGAGGCTGGACAAACCCATGTCCACAACGCCCAAAAAAATGGCGATAATGAATACAAAAACCAATACAACAGCTGTAGTGCCGACGGTTTCCTTGCGCGTCGGCCAGGTTACACGACCCAGTTCCACCTTGACTTCCCGCAGAAACTGAATCCAGTTGCCAAAGTATCGATCCAGCAGCCGCAGCACAGCACTCTGTCCCCCGGCTCTGCTTGCGGATCCGGATCTGGCGGGCTTTGACTTTTCCGAGGCCGCGCTTGTCACTCCGGATCCTTTTCCAGAGCCGCCTGCTGCAGCCGCCTGCTTGTCATCAGCACCGCCTGAGACAGAATCGCCGGCACCCTTTTTTTTCTTTTTCTGTTCTGCCGGCTTTTTTTTCTGCATTCTTGCCATTTCGGCTCCTAAAATATCGAAAGCTCAAAGTTGGAACGCCTTTTTATCCGTGCGGTTTCACTGACATCCCAACCTTTGAGCTTTTCGTTGATTTTGGCAGGCCAGGAGGGATTTGAACCCCCAACCACCGGATTTGGAGTCCGACGCTCTGCCGTTAGAGCTACTGGCCTGAATTAATTCCCCATGGCCAATCCGCCAGCGGTAATTTACTTGGTTTCCCGGTGAAGCGTATGGGTATGGCAGAACCGGCAGTATTTTTTGAATTCCAGCCGATCCGGCTTGGTACGCTTATTCTTGGTGGTGGAATAATTCCGCCGTTTACAATCCATACAGGCTAACGTCACTTTGACTTTCAAGGGTCTACTCCCTGCTGCTGAAGCTATTCTATGATTTCACTGACAACACCGGCCCCCACGGTTCGGCCGCCTTCACGCACTGCAAAGCGCAGCCCCTCCTCCATGGCGATCGGGGTGATGAGTTCGGCTGAAATCGTTACGTTATCGCCGGGCATCACCATC
>JAIPES010000012.1 GCA_021737045.1 Desulfobacteraceae bacterium
TTACTGAAACAAACGGGAAATAACAGAGAGAAAGGATAAGCACGGCTCCTGCCATGTTGTTCATATTTACGCCGTCAATAAACCAGGTCCACATGAGCGCGTGCATGTATGGGGGAATCAGCAGCGGGGCCAGGTAGATTACAGACCATGCCTTTTTCCCCCATAAGTTCGTGCGCATGGCAAGAAAAGCCAGGGGGACGCCAAGTATAACTGCAGAAAGCGAGGTGGCTGCGGCAAGTATGACGGAATTAAGAAGAAGCCCCCACTGCCTTGCATCAAGAAACAGGCTGGAAAAGTGGGCAACACTGATCCCGCCGCCTTCAAAAAGGCTTTTTGCAACAGGATAGAAGCCCGGCATCAGGGCGAAGACCGCAATTGCGGCAAAAACGGGCGTGTATGTCCGCCACGACAGTTTCATTTAATTTCTCGTAAAATCCGGGTTCTGAATCTGCCGAGAATTAACGGACAAACAGGTCGCGGCAGAATTCGGCCGATTCTTCCAGGTTGTCTGCAATGTCCTGGTAGTCGACCTCCATGGCCTTATACGCCGAGGGGCCCGGCACGTGATCCGGCACCTCCACATCCTTTCTCAGGGGGATCTGGGCGGAAGGGGAAAATGCCAGCTTTTTCTCCACCTCCCTGGACAACAGGTATTCAATAAGCTGCTTGCCCTGCTCGGGGTTCGGAGAATTTTTGACAAGAGCAACTGTGTTGGGGATAAACAGTGTTCCTAGGCCATCTTTGTCAGGATACATCATTTCAACGGGCTGGCCCTTTGAAATGGCCACGTTTGCATCATCCGTGTCCGTGAATCCGATCGGCACCTCCCCCCGCACCACGATGTCTCTGGTCGTGGAATTGCCGTCAACGATTACCACGTCATTGTCTTTAAGATCCTTTAAGTAATCTTCTGTTTTTTCACGCCCCAGTTCAGCATACAGGGCTGCCACATGAGTGGCCGTGGTTCCGAAAAGCGGATAGGCCATGGTTACTTTGCCTTTCCAGCGCGGATCTGTAAGTTCGAAAATAGAGGAGGGCAGTTCATCAGGGGAAAGCATGTCGGTATTATATATCAAAACCCTGCATCTTGCTGCAAAGCCGGTCCAATAGCCTTGATCATCCTTGAAATGAGACGGGATGGAGGCTGCATTTTTCGGGTGATAAGGAGCTAAAACCTCTTTTTCCTTCAAGACAAGGGTCCTGCCCACTTCGGAATTCCAGAATACATCTGCCTGAGGGCGATTTTTTTCCGCTATGAGCCTGTTTACAAGCCCGGTGGTCTTGGTGGCCTCGACATCATATACAGCCTTTACCTTTATTCCTGTGTCTTTTTCAAAATCTTCTAAAATGGGCTGGGAAAACACCTGGTCCAGGGATGTATAAACCACCACTTCATCAGCTCCGGCACTTACGGCCGTCAGGGAGAAGCATAAGAAAATTCCGACGACTGCAATTAGTAGACGACTCCGCATTACTTTACCTCCTTGTTGTTCACCTTGATTTTTTTGCTCAATATGCCGATTTGATCCTTGAAGCTGGCAAGATTGACCGTGAGTATGTATGTCCCGGGCTCTATCCGGGAGGTGTCCCAAAGCCAGTTATAGGGTGAATAACCGGCCTCCTCTTCGGCGTAAAACTCACCGTCCAGGAAAAAACAGATTTCATATTTCATTTCCCGGAAAAACTCCTTGTATTGGTCCCCGAGTTCCACGCGCACCATGGTTTTTCCCATGAGCACGGCAGCACCGTCCTCAGTGCGGGTTTTTTGCGGAAACGTCATGATCACTTCAGGACTGCGGTCCTTGATACGCGGGATTTGCGCATGAAAGGAAACGTTGCGGTCAGAATCTGCAGGAGGGGGTTCATGCTCTTTTTTCTCCGGTCTGCTGATTTTTCTGCTGTAGACAAAGTAGTCGGTTTGCTTGTTACCGTATGCAATCAAGCTGTTTTCCGGCAGGGAAAGCCGGGATATAATCATTTTAAACCTTGGATGACGGCGCAGGCGGATTAGGTGATCCTTGTCCCATCCGTCCCAGTATTCCGTAACCCTGCCTGCTGTCCTGGGCTCCCAGTCAACCAGGGTATAGAGCAGCGGGCCGCCGCTTATGCCCAGGCGAATACGAACCCTTGCCATCTCGGAAAGTCTGTATTCTATGGTGCCTGCCTGATCGTTGATGGAGGCTTTGGAAAGATCCTGCTCAATGCCGCCTGAAAAAACACAGGGGTCGTAGACGTATTTTATTTCTTTTTCTTCATCCCTGGCCGTGATGGTGAAAAAATAGGCCTCATCGGGGACGATATCGCCGTCTATATCCCTGCCGTCCCATGGGATTCGGTGTTTTCCTGTTTTTTGCTGTTTGTCTTTTAACGGTTCGGCGATTCGTTCATGGTCAGGCCCGAAAATCCGCAATGTGGTCTTTGCCGGGCGCACAAGCTCGTAATTGATATGAATCTTTTCGTCCACGGAAGGATTAAAGGAATCATCCGAGACCTTGATATTTTTAATGATATCATCCTGCGAGTCCGGGGTGATAAGGTGAACCCCGGCTCCACCCGCATGAACCGCGGATAGGCTTAAAATTAAAAACCAGCATAACAGCACAAAAATCCGTTTATACATAAAATGTCCCTTCTCCGGGTTGACTATTTCCAATCCAGTTCCCTGTATTCGATATCATTATTTGCAAAGGGTTTGAGTTCGTTTACATTTCCAGTATCAAGGGCTTTTAGGTAAATCCCGCTCCTGCCGGAACGGGTGGATATAAATGCGATTTTCTCCCCGTCCGGCGAAAACGAGGGAGATTCATCCATAGCGTCGTGATCCGTAATTTGTGTCAGCTCCCCTGTTTTCGCATCCGCGCTCCAGATATCAAAGTTTCCGCTGATGTCTGCGCAAAAAGCAACCTCTGATTCATCAGGCGACCATGCAGGCTCCTGGCAGTGGGCGTTTGTCATGGCAAGCTGCCTGCTTTTGCCGGATGACAGATCCGCCACCCAGATTTCCTGGATGATTTTTCCGCAGGATGAGCTGCAATGCGTACATGCGTAGGCCAGGCGCGCTTTCCGGGGTGAGCGGGATGGAGTAAACTGGGGACAATATTGATCAAATATGAATTCAACTTTTTCTGACTCCGTATCAATGACGCCGAGAACCGCCCTGTCTTTTGCCTCGGGTTTGAAATAGGAGCAGACAAGCTTTTTCCCGTCTGCAGAAAAGCTCGGACTCTCCCATTTGCCCGGACACTTTTCAAAAACAAGTTGATTGGTTTTCCCGGATTCCAGGTCGATTATATGGAGCACTCCATCAGTGGTTGTGTATGCAATGCGATTACCGGACGGTGACAAACATGGGTCTTTTTCATCCCATGGGGTTTTTGTAAGGCGTTTTGCCGGCTTGTCAGAACCCTCCCAGAGAACAACATCCCAGTTGTTTTCAAAATTTGCCAGAAATACCAGGTTCCCCTCGAAGCCTGATCCACGGGCATGGCAGGGATAAACAAAAACATTTATGAAAAACAGCACCCAGCAGGCTCTGCCGAATTTATTCATCTCAATTGTTCTCCTCCTGTTCAGCTTCCATGGCGGAATCCAGCCGGCCGGCAAGGGTATTTATACGTTTTTGCAACTCCGGGTTTGCCTCTATATAGGCCTGTGTTTCACTGCCATTACCGCCCATGAAAAGGAGGTATTCATCCTCTGTGGTGCCGTATTCCTCATAAAGACTGTTCAGTGCATCTTCATGCTCATCCGCGGTTATTTGGTTGTTGAGCATGGAAAGGGTAGCTTCCATGATCTTGATATGCAGCCGGCAAAATGACTCCGGCCCTAACTCCCCATAAGCGGGCCCGCTTCCGGCCGAGACAATAACGAGGTATAAAAACAGCAAAACAATGATCCTGGTTTTTTGGGGGCGGTAATTTAGGGGTGTATGCATTTTTTTCACCGGTTTTTAGTAATCTATTCTGACCAGTGCGTACCTCCACATTGACTGGCTCCCGCCTGAATCCTCAGCCATGATTCCGACATGGTAATCCCCGATATCCACATATTCACCGTTTTCATTCTGCGCGTTCCAGAAAAAAGTATTTTCACCAGCAGCTATATTGTTTTTAGTAGCGGAATAAACTTCCCGGCTGTTTTTCACATCAAAAACTTTTACCCGGAGGCGGGATATGTCTTGGGAAACCGTGTAATTAAGTGAAATTCCGGCTCCATTACTGGATTCACAGCATTTTTCGCTAAAAGGGCTGAAATAATTGGGGTCAGCCGTGATACCGGTAATAACTGGGTTGCCACCGCTTACATAAATGGCGTTGTCAGGAAGCGAATAACGCCAGAATCCGGTTATCAGCTTATCGCCCGGAGGCGGCTCCGCTACTTCTCCGTTGCCGTCAAGGCCGTCCCAGTAAATCGTATGCTCACCTGCGGGAAACGTCTGCTGATTTACAATCGTGGCAATCCGCGCGGCATCGCCCCCGCTGTTTAAAGGGCCTATGAAAGCCGTGACTTTCTGGGCGGAACAGAGCCTGAATGTCAGGGGGAGAAAATCGTCTTCAAACGGTTCAAATGTTTGTGGAAAAGAAGCACGGCTGTTGCAGCCGGAACCGAAAGGAAAGGACGATCTTTTGCCGCCCGTGGAATAGGTGAGATCATATTCATGCCACTGCCCGTCTGCCATGTATTCAAGAACTGCATAATAGACCCCGTCGTTGACCGTGTACCCGTCCGAATTCTTTCCATCCCACTGAACCGGGGACTCCACTGGAAAATTCAATGAAATTGTGTGTATTTTTTCCATGGATTCGTTTTTTATCACCAGTCTGGCAGGGGTATCACCGCTCAGGCTGATACCAATGGGCATGGTTTCAGAGTCTGCAGGAGAAAACGTCTGATCGCTGTCTTCGATTGACAGATCTGCATAAATTCCGGCCTTGATGAGCAGGGTATCAACCCCTGTAAACCCCTCGCTGTCTGTGACCCTGAAACGGGCGGCGTATGTGCCAGGTGAGTTATAGGTATGTGAAGTGATTCCAATGTCTTCCGAAGACCAGTCATATTGTCCGTCTGCGTCAAAGTCCCATTCATATAAAACAATCCCTTCCCCATCCGGGTCTGTGCCGGATCCGGAGAAATCAACATCTAAGGGTGCATCGCCGCTTACAGGGGAGGCCTGGGCTTCGGCAGTTGGAGAACCGGAAGGCCCGGCCCGCACGGCGGTGGTGGCGGCATGGGCTACTGCCATGTCGCCCGTATCGTCGGTAGCACGAAAAACTGCGTTGTAGACTCCTTCCTCGTCGTATGTATATTCCGTGTTTCCATTTTCCTTCGAGGACCAGTCAAAAACCCCGTCACCGTCAAAGTCCCATTCGTATAGGACAATGGAGCCGTCCGGGTCTGTAGCCGAGCCTTCAAGGCTCACTGTCAGTGGAATTTCCCCGTTTGAAGGCACCACACTGGCCTCTGCAGCGGGAGGATTGTTTGCCACTGCAATTTCGATGCTTTTTGAAGCCTCACGTCCGGTTGAACTTGTGACCCGCAGGGTGGCATTATATGTTCCCGGCGACTGATAGGTATGGGTATAATTTTTTGCCACAGTGTCATACGTATCCCATTGTCCGTCGCTTTCAAAATCCCATCGGTATTCTTCAACCGTTCCGTTTGGATCCTCGCCGTTAGTGGTAAAATGTACTATAAGAGGGGCAGGGCCGGAAACCGGGTTTGCTCCGGGAATCGCTCTTAAAGTTGAAATCTGGAAATTGGATACGGCGCTTGCGGTATTGCCTGCTTTATCGCCAATGCTGGTAAAAATTTCATTGGCGCCTCCCGCCAGCCCGGAGACCGATTCGCATTCTGCACTCGTTTGCATAACTGTAAACATCCCGGTGCGGTCTTCACCGTTTATTCTTACCATGAAAGAGTCCTGATCAATCCCTGTTTCAACGTCACTGTATTTAATGGTGATATCCGGGTTTCTTGTATGGAGGACGCTTCCGTCCCGGGGTTCGGTAATTTTTATCTCAGGCGATGTTTCATCCGGGATTCTTGCAAACGATTCGATCATATAGCCGGGAATGCCTAAATCCGTATATGCCATGAAGTCCTCGTTGGCCCCGTATCCTCTGGATTCGTGGACAACGTCAGTATCGGCGGAGCTAAACAGAATATTTCCCGTGGAGTCAATATGAAGGCCTTTTATTCCGCCCTCTGTTATCCCCAGGTCGTCGCAGGACAAAAAGGTTTCATGTTCACCGTGTTCCACTGACTTATAAATACGGCAATCTTCGGATAAGGAGAAATAGGTGTCACCGGAAACGCTGTCATAAAAAAGTGCGTCAATATCAGAAGTGAAAGGTATTCCAAAGCTTCTGCTCCAGCAGATTGGGGTCTTTTCCCCGTCTTTTTCTGATCGATACACGAAGTTTTTGCCTTTTAAGGAAAAATAGACATTTTCGTCATTGTCCACATAAAGGGCGTTTATTTCAGAGAATTTTATGCCCAGATCTTTATATGTCTTCCAGTGCCGGTACGTCCCGTCTCCCGGCGATTTAAAAATTCCGTCAACATTTTTAATTGTGAAATAATAGATTGGATAAGAGTCAGAAGGGATGACGCTAAAGACGGATTCCGCCTTTCCGGAATTTCCGAAAATATCGTTGATTGATATCTCCAGGCGGTTTTCACCTGTTGGAAGCTCAGATGAAGAGCGGTATGATGCATGATCCTGCGTTAAAGTAAAAGAAGATCCTGTCTCACGGCCGTTGAGCGTAGCTTTAAAGGAATCAAGGTCAAGTTCGCACAAACCGTAGTGAAATCCGGCCCGGAATCCAGGGTGCACTTCATTTATGATAGAACCGTGCAGGGGATAGGAAATGTCTGCGCACACGCTTAGCCATAGAATCCTGTCAAGAACGGCATCCCCTTTAAGCGGCGTTCCATCCTTCAGCTTGCCGGTGAGCGAAAATGCAACATCTTTTCTTAATATGCCGCACATGCCTTTTGTATGCACCAAATTTAGGACTTCTTCATGAGAAAACAGTGCAATACAGGTTCTTTTGTCGCGCCGGTTTTTCCCGGAATGTTTGAGAGAATCCCGGCCTTTGCCTGATGCAAGTATTCTTTCGGGGGAAAGTTTGTCATCGAGCAGCAGGGAAGACTGATCGATATCATTGGCCGAATACCCCCTTGGCATACGTATAATGGCCGCTGTATTTTTTTGGACGGAAATTGTATTAAAGACAGGCGGAAACAATTCCACTTCCGGTTCCACCGGATCCATGGCGGCCGCATTTCCTGCGCAGAGTCCGTGGATAATCATAATCACCCAAAAAATGACTATAAAAGAACCCTGTGTGGAAGTTTTTCTACAAGTCATTCTGTCCTCACACTTTCCCTTTTTAGTCGAATAATAAGGAATCTCGCAGGTATTATCTTCACTTATTGCGTAAAAAGCATACATAAAAGGTAATGTCAATGTAAAATGTATGCTATGAAGATGAAGTTTTGCAGTCAAAAATAAATGCAACTATTGGATTAATTATTTGGATTTGCATGAGATTTAAGCTTCACAGTTCGCATTGGACAATAAATCAGGTTTTATTGTCCCAATTGGAAAGGCTGGTTCTGCCTGCTGAAAACGCCGGAGAAAAAGACCTAAGGATCTGATATGCCCGAATGAGGCAGGGGGGCGATAAATCACAACAAAATGATATATCGATGTTTTTATGGCATCAAAGGCCAAAGGCATCAGCAAAAGGGTATGCAGATACCATTTTGAATTCCGCCGGACACAAAATGGTCACAGGCGCTTGGAAAATGATAAATTATCTTTCTATAATCGTCTATTTGTCAGGCAACAATAAAGTCTATTCCTTTTTCAATCCTATAAAAAAAGGGCTTATGAGTGACCGTGCTCATAAACCCTTGATAGTCCTGGTGGGCGGTACTGGATTTGAACCAGTGACTTCTACCGTGTGAAGGTAGCACTCTCCCACTGAGTTAACCGCCCGTGTAAGTGTGAAGCATAAAATAAAGGCGAAGGGCCGGTGAAGTCAAGCATTATTTTTTCTCTGCTCCAGGATCATCACCGGTGTGTGGATTTTCCTCTCCGGTCTGGATTTCATCCGGAGCCGGCAGATCCTTTAAATCCTTTAGATCAAAGGTTTCCAAGAATTTTTTGGTGGTGCCGTAGAGCAGGGGGCGGCCCGGAATCTCCTTTCGGCCCAGAATGCGAATGAGTTTTTTCTCCAGCAGAAAACGCAGGGTGCCCCCGGAATTGACCCCCCGGATGTGTTCCACGTCACTTCGCAGCACTGGTTGGTGATAGGCCACAATGGCAAGGGTTTCCAGGGCGGCCCGGCTCAGGCGCACAGGCTGGGGAGCCAGCAGTTTTTCCACCCATTGCCGGTGCTCCGGGCGGGTGCGGAACTGAAAACCGCCTGCCACCTCGTGGAGGGCAAAGCCCCCGTCTCGCTCCTGGTGCTCCCGGACAAGGCTTTGCAGGGCGTCTTTGATTTCAGCGGCATCGGCATAAACAATGAGTTCACGGATCCGTTCTGTGGACAGGGGCGATGGCGAGGCAAACAAAAGGGCTTCAATAATGTTTTTCAGATCTTTCATGGTCCGCCTTTCATCTGGAAAACAGCTTGAGTCCGCCGGCGGTTTCCTCCTGGGTGATACCCACGAGATTGAGCCGCACCACCTCCAGGATGGCCAGAAATGTTGCAATGATTTCCCCTTTGTCGGCGCATTTGGCCGCCAGATCGGAGAATGTCACGCTTTTTTGGGTTTCCAGCAGATCCAGAATATTGGTCATTTTTTCTTTCACGGAAATTTTTTCCGGGGTTATGGAAAAATCCGGGTCTCCGGCCATCTGTTCTGACAATGCCTGGTAGGCCCCAAGCAGGTCATACAGGCTGGCTTCCACCGGCATGTGTTCGGCATTGCCGTCATGGATCAGGGGTTCGGCGGGCCGGGCAAACACATGCTCGCCCAGGATGTTGCGCTCTGCCAGCTTTCCGGCCACGGATTTGATGCGCATGTATTCGGCCAGGGGGCCGGCAATGGCATCCCTTGGATCCTCGGATTCCTCCTGGTCGGATTCCTGCGCCGGCAGCAGCATTCGGGACTTGATCTGGGCCAGGGTGGCGGCCATGACCAGAAAGTCGGCGGCCACATCGATTTCCATGTCCTGCATCCACCGGATATAGGACAGAAACTGGTCCGTGATCAGGGCGATGGGAATGTCATAGATGTCCACCTGGTTTTTTTTGATCAGGTGGACCAGCAGGTCCATGGGCCCTTCAAAAACGTTTTCCAGCCTGACCTGGTATCCGGTGTTTGTCATGGACCCGCCGATCAGATTCGTACCGCGTCTCTGACCTCGGCAAGGGTTTTTGCCGCCACCTGCCGGGCCTTGTCTGAACCTTCGGCCATGACCTGTTCCACCTGGTCGGTGTGGTTTTTGTAATACTCGATCTTGTCCCGGATCGGGGACAGGTATGCCACCAGGTGTTCGGCCATTTTCTTTTTGCATTCCACGCAGCCGATTTTTGCGCTGCGGCAGTCCGGGTCCACCTGGGCCACAAGATCTGCCGGCGAATAGAGCTGATGGAAGGTAAACACGTTGCACACAGACGGGTCTCCCGGGTCTGTTCGCTTGATCCGCTGGGGGTCGGTGATCATCTGGCTGACTTTTTTTCTGATCTGTTCAGGGGAATCAGACAGGAAAATGGCATTGTTGTAGCTTTTGCTCATCTTGCGCCGGTCAGTGCCCAAAATCTTGCTGATTTCCGTTAAAATGGTGTCAGGCTCCGGAAACACCCGGCCGTAGAGATGGTTGAATCGTCTGGCGATCTCCCGGGTCAGCTCGATGTGCGGTGCCTGGTCAATGCCCACGGGTACGCCCTCGGCCTTGTAGATAATAATGTCTGCGGCCTGGAGCACCGGATAGCCCAGAAATCCGAACGTGGAGAGATCCTTGTTTTGCAGGGCGTCAATCTGTTCCTTGTAGGTGGGGTTTCGCTCCAGCCAGGGAACCGGGGTGATCATGGACAGGAGCAGAAAAAGCTCTGCATGCTCCCTGATCCGGGATTGCACGAACAATACGCTCTTTTCCGGGTCCAGGCCCGCGGCCAGCCAGTCAATCATCATGTTTCGGGTGTATTTTTTGATATTGCCCGGGTTTTCATAGTCGCTTGTCAGCGCATGCCAGTCGGCAATAAAAAAGAAGCAGTCATAATCGGGCTGCAAGTTGATCCAGTTCTGCAGGGCCCCGTGCAGGTTGCCCAGATGCAGGGCGCCGGTTGGGCGCATCCCGCTGACAATTCGTTTTTTTCCCGTCATGTGCTTGTTCTCCGTATGGTGTTGCCTGTACTTGCCATATAAAAGTTCACGAAATCAGCCGCCGGTAAAAAAGCGCACCAGAGGATAGATCACCGCTGTAATGAGAAAATCAAGGGACCGGGTCATCAGCAGCACCAGCAGAATCAGGACGCCGAATGTGCCGATTTGTTCGTATTTCTGCCGGGCCCCAGGGGGCAACAGGGCCGACAGGATGTGACTGCCGTCTAAGGGCGGAATCGGCAGAAGATTAAACACCCCGAGCACCACGCTGATAACGCAGAAGCCGTAAATCAGCCTTGCGGCCAGCAAAAAAATCGTTGAATCTGCTGCAAACGGAGCAATGATCTGGTAGACAAGACCTGCTGCCAGCGCGCACGCAAAATTCACCCCCACCCCGGCTGCGGAAACCACAATGGTACCCAGTTTGGGATCCCGCAGATTGCGAAAATTCACCGGAACCGGCTTGGCGTATCCGAATATGGCCGGTGATCCGGAAAAAATCAGCAAACCCGGTAAAATCAGCGACCCGAACGGATCCAGGTGCCGTACCGGGTTGAGACTGAGCCGGCCGGCAAGTTTGGCCGTGGGATCGCCAAACATCCATGCCGCATAACCGTGGGCGACCTCGTGAAGGGTGACGGCCATGAGCAGCGGGATGATCAGTATTAATGCCTGTATAATTTTTTCTTCCACTCCGGGTCCCTGTTTGTTTTTGGCGGGTAAGTCCGCCGGTGCCCGGCCCGGAAAAACCGGCTTACCCGGCGGTTTCCCGGCCATCAATCAGGCGGCGGGCAAGTTCCAGTTCGTCCTGCCGGGTTTGGAGCCGGCCGTCGAGCTTTTCCCGCAGCAGCGTCCGTAGAATCCGGCCGAACAAAGGCGAGGGCGAAAGCCCCATTTTCTGCAAATCCCTACCCTTAACCGAAATCCGGACATCTTTCAAGTCTGTGACGTAAAAAGAAATGGCACGGCGCACATCATCCCGGCTGGTCACGGCCATCATGTAGAGGATCAGTTCCATGCGCAGCCCGTTTAATTTTTCGTAGAGCCGGCTGTTTTGATCCGGCAGTTCCTGGCTGAGCCGGTACAGGCAGGTTTCGGCTTCGGCCCGCTCCTGGATGAAAATTTTTTCATGCCTGGGGGCCAGTTCAAAATGCCGGCAGATGGCCAGGGCCTTTTCCTGGTCGGCATGCCGGGTCAGAACCAGAAAGTAGACGATCCACTGGCGGCATTCTTCCTGTCTGTAGAGCAGGACATACCAGGAGAGCACGTTTCGGGCCGAATCCAGCATTTGCCGGAGGGGTTTGTTCATCCGGATGGAGGGATCGATGACTTTGAGCAGATCGAAATCCTCCAGGCGAACCAGGGCCGGGATCGGATTTTGCTCTTCCAGGATGTGGCGGAGTTCGGAAAACACTCTGCGGCCGGATAAGCGCTTGAAAAAATCCATTTTCACCGCATTTTGAATCAGTCCGGCGGTAAGCTTGCCAATGGAGAAGTCAAAGCGCTTTTCAAACCGAATGGCCCGAAAAACCCGGGTGGGGTCTTCCACAAAGCTCAAATTGTGAAGGATGCGGATGGCCTTTTCCTTCATGTCCCGCATGCCCCCGAAAAAGTCAATGAGCCGGCCGAATTTGTCCGGGTTGAGAAAAATGGCCAGGGTATTGATGGTAAAATCCCTTCGGAACAAATCCAGCTTGATGGAGCTCATTTCCACTGTGGGAAGGGCGGCCGGAAATTTGTAGTATTCCATCCGGGCCGAGGCCACGTCGATTTTAAAGCCGTCTGCAAAAATGATCACAGCGGTGCCGAACTTATCATATGCGTTTACCCGTGCGCCTGCCTTTCTGGCAAAGGCCCTGGCAAACTCGATGCCGTTTCCTTCAATGACAATGTCGATATCCTCATTGTGCCGGTACAAAAACAGGTCGCGCACAAAGCCGCCCACCACGTATGCGGAAAATCCATGGGCGTCTGCCACCCGCCCGATACGCCGGAGCATGTCGAGGATATCGTCGTTGAGCCGTTCCCTGAGAAATCCGGAGACGCTTTTGGTCTTGGGCTGGCGGGATTCAGCCGGGGGTTCGGCGGAATGGCCGGCCTGCTGCTCCTGCTGGTTATGATAAATCAGGGTGTTGAGCAGATCCGTGCGTGTGATGGCGCCGATTGCATGCCCGTTGTCCACCACCGGCAGTATTCGCTGCTTGTTTTCGATGATTTTTTCCTGGACTTCGGAAATGTCGGCATCAGGGGCCACCACGGCAAATTCCGTTGTCATGTACTCTTTGATGGGGATTTCGTCAAGGTGGTGGTACAGCGCTTTTTCAATCACTTGCCGGGTGATAAACCCGGCCAGGGCCTGTTTTCTGTCTTCCGGTCCCAGCACCAGAAGCGCGTTGATATTGTATTGCGACAGCAGTTGACGGGCCTTTTCGCAGGAGATGTCGTGCGGTGCGGTAATGGCGGGAGTCGACATAATGTCTTTTGCCTGTTGGGTGGACCGGACATGGGTTTTTAACAGGTCAATGATCCGGTTTTCCACCTGCGCCAGGGTTTTGTTTTTTATGGAGGCGGCTGCGGCAAAGCTGTGTCCCCCGCCGCCGATTTCCCGGATGATGGCGCCAACGTCAACATCCGGGGTCCGGCTGCGGGCGGCGATATAGATTTTGTTTTTCATCAGCGCAACGGCAAAAACCGCGCTGAGATTTTCAATGCGGAGCATCTTCTGGACCAGAAAGGCCAGGTCGTGAATGTATTCGTCCCTGGAAACCGTTGTGATCACGACATCCTTGCCGTTGATCGGGTAGTGGGTGGCCGCCCGGAACATGTCGTTTAACAGGGCGATCTGTTCGGAATCCATCTCCTTTGCAATCAGGTCGGATATGGTTGTCAGGCTGGCGCCTTTGCCGAGCAGAAATGCGGCTGCCGTGAAATCATCCCGGGTGGTGGAGGGATAGGTAAATGCCCCGGTGTCCTCATAGATGCCAAGGCACATCACGGTTGCTTCATCCGGGCTGATGCCGATATTCTTTTCGCGGATCAAATCAACGAGCATGGTGACATTGGCGCCGGTGGACCTGTGGATCTCAAAGTCGGCCCGGATATCGTTTTCCAGCTGGGGATGATGATCATATACATGGATTTCAATGCCTGGGCGGTTGAGCAGTTCTTCAAGCTCGCCGATGCGGCCGGCCTGCTTGGTGTCCACAATCACCAGCCGGCCCACCTGTGCCGGCTGGATTTGCCGGTAATCGGCCATTTGAAACAAGTAGGCCATGGTGCTGACAAAGAAATTTTTCATGTTTTTTTCATGAAACCCCGGAAATACCACCACCGAGTCCGGATACAGCTTCTGTGCGGCCAGCATGGATGCCACGGCATCAAAATCGGCATTGGTGTGAGTGGTAATCAGGGTGAGCAGATCGGATCGGTTCTCTGTATTTGTCACGTTACCTGCCTGTATCCAAGACAGCGGCCAATTGCCGCAGATTGATATAAATGTTTGTTTTTTAGTCTTTATTATGATAATCCCTGTTTTTCAACCGTAAAAGTAAAATTGGCGTATTCTGCCACAAGGGTGATTCAGCGTCAGGCTTACCTGAGTAAAATGAGACATATTTCCTGAACCAAGCAGTCAAGGGGGAAACACATGCCTGTTTTTCAATGGGAGGGCAAGGACCGCAACAATCAGGTCCGCAAAGGGGAGATCGAGGCAGCCACTGAACAGGAAGTCCGGACAGTGCTGGGAAGGCAGCGCATTGTGCCGACAAAGGTGAAAAAAAAGCCCAAAGATCTTTTGGAAAACATCTCTTTTTTCCAGCCCAAGGTCAAGCAGCAGGATATCATCATTTTCTGCCGTCAGTTTTCCACCATGATCGATGCCGGCCTGCCCATTATCCAGTGCCTGGACATCCTTCAGTCCCAGCAGGAAAATCCGACATTTAAAAAAATGTTAAAAGATATCAAGGAGTCGGTTGAAGGTGGGCAGACTCTGGCCGATTCCCTGAAAAAGTATCCCAATCACTTTGACTCTTTGTTTGTCAACATGGTGGCCGCAGGCGAGGCCGGCGGTATTCTGGATGTGATTTTGCGGCGGCTGTCGGTTTACATGGAAAAGGCCGCCCGCCTCAAGGCCCAGGTCAAGGGGGCCATGACATACCCGATTGTTACCCTGATTATCGCCGTTTTGGTGGTGGCCGTGATTCTGGTGTTTGTGATTCCCGTGTTTGAGGAAATGTTTTCCAGTTTCGGCCAGGGTCTGCCCGCACCCACTCAGGTGGTCATCGCAATGAGCGAATTTGTCCAAAGCAAGATCTGGTGGATCATCGGCGGGCTTGTGCTGGTGATATTCGCCTTCCGGCGTTTTTATAAAACCGAGAAAGGCCGGGCCATGATCGATGAGTTGACCCTGCGCCTTCCGGTGGTGGGTATTTTGATTCGGAAAGTGGCAGTGGCCAAGTTTACCCGGACCATGGGGACCATGCTGGCCAGTGGCGTGGGCATTCTGGAAGCCCTGGACATCGTGGCCAAGACTGCGGGCAACAAAAGCATTGAAACCGCTGTTTACAAAGTCCGCACCGGCATTGCCGAAGGACAGACCATTGCCGACCCCCTGGCTGAAACCGGGGTGTTTCCGCCCATGGTCTGCCAGATGATCGCAGTGGGGGAATCCACGGGTGCAATTGACTCCATGATGGAGAAAATTGCCGATTTTTATGAAGAGGAGGTGGATCAGGCAGTTGAGAACCTCACCTCAATGATTGAGCCTTTTATGCTCGTGTTTCTCGGTGTTGTGATCGGCGGGCTGGTGATATCCATGTACCTGCCCATATTCAAGATGGCAGGCGGGGTCGCCTGATTATCCATGACCGTAGACACAGCCCGTCGCACCAAGCCGGAACAGGACCTGTACCGCAAGCTCAAATGGCTGATTTTCTTCCGGGGCCTGTTTGCGCTGGTGATGCTGGGATCGGCATTTGCCGCAGCCGCCAGGCCGGCGATGCACCTCGGCATGGCGGCCGGGTCCCTGGGTTGGCTCATGCTGCTCGGCATCGGGCTGTTGCTGTTTTCTGCAGGCTATCTCCTGGTCTTGCCCCGGATCAGAAGCCTGGTCTTGTTTGCCTACCTCCAGATAGCCGCAGACACGGTTGCGGTCAGTCTGATCATATTGATCACGGGCGGGTTTTCAAGCATTTTTGCGTTTATGTATCTGGTGGTCATTGTTTATGCCACCATGGTTATCTACCGCCGCGGCGGGATGGTGACGGCCACGCTTTGCGCCATCCAGTACGGGATTCTCATTGACCTTGAGTACTACGGTCTGCTCCGCCCCCTGGGCGATGATGCCCAGTTTCTGATTGACAATTATGACTGGCCTTATGTGATCTACAAGCTGCTGTTTACCATTGCAGCCTGTTACGCCGTGGCCTTTTTGAGCGGATTTCTCTCTGAGCAGGAAAAAACAGCCAAGCGGGATCTGTGGGCCATGGAAGACCAAATGAAACGGGTGGAGCGCCTTGCCGCGGTGGGGGAAATGGCCGCCGGCCTGGCTCACGAGATCAAAAATCCCCTGGCCTCCCTGAGCGGTTCGATTCAGCTGCTGCGCGATCAGCTCCCTTATGACCCGTCTCAGGAGCGGCTTATGCAGATTGCGCTGCGGGAAGCCGACCGGCTTTCGGCACTGGTTACCAATTTTTTGATGTTTTCCCGGCCAGGGCCGGGAAAGGCGGAAGTCATTGATCTGGATCGGGCCGTCTCCGAAATCGCCACCCTGTTTAAGTCCAATCCCGGCCACAGAGCCCGCATTGACGTGCGTACGGATTTGTCAAAAGACCTGTTTGTGCGCATAGATCCGGAGCACTTCAAGCAGGTGGTTTGGAATCTGCTCAATAATGCCGCAGAATCCATCGAGGACCGCGGGGTGATCGCAATCCGGCTCTACCCTTGCCGGAAGAATCAGGCCTGCATTGATATTTCCGATACCGGCAGCGGTATTTCCCCGGACATGCTTGCCCGGGTTTTTGATCCGTTTGTTTCAACCAAATCCCGGGGCACCGGGCTGGGGTTGTCCATTGTCCAGCAGCTTATCAATGCATACGGGGGGTTGGTAAATATTGAAAGTACCCCTGGTGCCGGTACTGCTGTGACCCTTCGCCTTCCGACGCATCAGCCGGCAGGCCCGGCCCGGGGGGCGGCTGCAGGCTGACCGGCGGTCGCCTCAGCTTTGTGCCGCGCCCGGCAAAACCCTTGACACCAATTGGTAAATGGGATAGCAAGCCCCTTAATCATTTAAATAAACGGGAGCATTCATGGCGCAGAATCAGGCAACCGATATTATTGCAAAGCGAAGGGAAAAAATCCAGGCCCTCAAGGATGCCGGCGTGGAGCTGTTTCCCAACGATTTTGCTGTTACGCATACAGTGGCCGATATATTAAAAAGCGTGGCTGACAAAGACGAGGACCTGACAGGCGGAAAGACCGTGGTGCGGGCAGCCGGACGCATGATGGCGGTCAACCGGTTTGGCAAATCCGCATTTATCCGCTTTCGGGACCGCACAGGTCAAATGCAGGCCTATATCCGTCAGGACCAGGTGGGCGAGCAGGCTTATGCTTTTTTCAAAAAGATGGATATCGGCGATTTTATCGGTCTGCAGGGAACCCTTTTTGCCACCAGGACCGGGGAGTGGACACTGCTGGCGGAGCAATTTGAATTGCTGGCCAAGTCTTATCGTCCTTTGCCGGAAAAATTCCATGGTTTAAAGGATCCGGAAAAACGGTACCGTCAGCGGTACCTGGATCTGATTATGAACCCGGAGGTGCGCGAGGTGTTTGTCAAGCGCAGCCGCCTGATCCGGGAAATCCGGAATTTTTTGGTGCAAAGGGATTTTCTGGAAGTGGAAACGCCCATGATGCAGCCCATTGCCGGCGGGGCGGATGCCCGGCCGTTTAAGACCCATCACAATGCCTTGGACATGGATCTTTACCTGCGCATCGCACCGGAGCTTTATCTGAAACGTCTCGTGGTGGGCGGATTTGAACGGGTGTTTGAGATCAACCGCAATTTCAGAAACGAGGGTGTTTCCACCCAGCATAATCCGGAATTTACCATGCTGGAATTCTACCAGGCCCATGCCACTTACGAAGATCTCATGGTTTTCACCGAGCAGATGTTTGAGTCCGCGGCCAGGGCTGTTACCGGAGCCACAAAAGTGCCTTGCCAGGGCCGGGAGATCGAGTTTGCCGGACCCTACAAGCGTCTGGATCTTTTGGATGCCCTGACTTCCGTGGGGGGAGTGGACCCGGCGCTGCTGTCGGACAAGGCAGGGCTCATGGCTTTTGCCAAAGACAATGAAATCTCCCTGGACCGGCGCCCGGGAGGCGATATCAGCATGGGCAAGCTGATCACAAAAGTTTTTGACCACCTGGTTGAACCCAATCTTATTCAGCCGACTTTTATTACCGGGTATCCGGTGGAGGTCTCGCCGTTGTCCCGGCGAAGCGCCCGCAATCCGGAGATAACCGAGCGCTTTGAGCTTTTTATTGCCGGCAGGGAGATCGCCAATGGCTTTTCGGAATTAAATGATCCGGTGGATCAGAAAGCCCGTTTTGTCAGCCAGGTGGAAAGCCGGGAACTTGAGGACCACGAGGCCCGTGTGGATGATGACTATATTCTGGCCCTTGAATACGGCATGCCGCCCACAGCCGGAGAAGGCGTAGGCATTGACCGTTTGGCCATGCTGCTCACCGATTCGGCCTCCATCCGGGATGTGATTCTTTTTCCGCATCTGAAGTTTGCAGATACCCGATAGTCCAATGCGGATTTCAGGCAGCAGGCAGCCAAGCGCAGACTTTTGGAATGCAAATGAAATTTGAGTATTTTATCGGAAGCCGGTATTTGAAATCCCGGCAAAAGACCGGATTTATATCCTTTATCACCGTGCTCTCCATTGCCGGGGTCACTGTGGGGGTTATGGCCCTGGTGATTGTCATTGCCGTTATGACCGGCGCGGAGTCCTATTTCAAGACCAAAATCCTGGGCGTGGAGCCCCATGTTGTTTTGCATCATCACGAGGGTTCCATACCGGAATACGCTTCGGTGATTGACCGCCTGGAATCAAGCGGTCTGACGGCATCGGTTATGCCCTATGCCGAAACCCAGGTTATGCTCCGCTCGGGTTCGGGTATGTCGGGTGCGGTTTTGCGGGGCCTGGATCCGGAAGCCAAAGGATCTCACATCATCGGCCTTTCCCGGAAGGAGTTAAAAGAAAAATTGTCCCCCGGCCGGAGCCGGGACAGCAATACAGAAACCCCTCCCCTGGTGCTTGGCAAAAATCTGGCCCGGCGTCTGGGTGTGCAAGCCGGAGATGTCATCTATCTGATATCGTCGCGGGGCATGATGACCCCGGCCGGACACATGCCGTCAATGAAACGGTTTGTGGTCAAGGGAATTTTTGAATCCGGGTTTTACGAATATGACGCATCACTGGCCTATACGCGCCTGGGGGCCACCCAGGGATTGCTGGGCATCGGCGATGCGGTTACCGGTATCGGCATCCGGGTCGACGATATTTACCGTGCTGACCGGATCGCCGAAAAAATTCAGGAAAATCTGGGTTTTCCATATTGGACCATGGACTGGATGGAAATGAACCGCAATTTTTTTTCCGCCCTGAAACTGGAAAAAACCGTCATGTTTATCATCCTGACCCTGATTATTCTCGTGGCGGCCTTTAACATTGCCTCCACCCTGATCATGATGGTGATGAGCAAAACCCGCGACATTGCCATTTTAAAGGCCATGGGCGCAACAGACCGCAGCATCCGGAAAATATTTGTCTTCAATGGTCTGGTCATCGGCGCAATCGGCACGGCCCTGGGCACGGTCCTGGGGCTGACGGGCTGTTTTCTGCTCCAGCATTACCAGTTTGTTCAGCTTCCCGGGGATGTCTACTATTTCACCACCCTGCCCGTGGAGGTGCGCTGGACAGATGTGGCCGTCATTGTTTCCGCAGCCCTGGGCATCTGTTTGGGCGCCACTTTGTATCCGGCGGCAAAAGCTTCACGGATAAACCCGGTGGAGGCACTGCGCCATGGCTGACACAGATGTTTCAGAAACCGGTCCCGGCGGCAATAAAAAAACGGTGCCAACAGGCCCGCTGCTGGAAGTTACCGGGCTGTGCAAGCGGTTTACGGATAAGGACAGCAGTATCGAGGTGTTAAACGATCTGTCTCTGAGTCTTGACCCCGGCAGTACCATGGCTGTGGTGGGGGAATCCGGGGTGGGCAAGTCCACCCTGCTCCATGTGCTGGGCGCCCTGGAGCCGCCGGATCAGGGGCGGGTGTACTATCAGGGCGCAGATGTCTTTGAGTTAAGCAATTCAGCACTCGCGGCATTCCGCAACGCCCGGATCGGGTTTGTATTTCAGTTTCACTACCTGCTTTCCGGATTCACCAGTATTGAGAATGTGATGATGCCGGGTCTGATCGCCGGCATGCAGAAGAAGGAAATTCGGGATAAAGCCGAGGCCATACTGGTGCGGGTGGGTCTGCAGGACCGGCTCGGACATCGCGTCGGCGATTTGTCCGGCGGTGAACAACAGCGCGTGGCCCTGGCCCGGGCCCTGGTGTTAAACCCGGATATTCTGCTGGCCGACGAACCCACCGGCAACCTGGACCGGAAAAACAGTGCTCAGGTGCATGAATTTCTGGTGGAGTTAAACCGGGAAATGGGAATGGCCATGATTGTTGTCACGCACAGCGCCGCACTTGCAGAAATGATGCAGCGCAGAATGCAGATTGTCAGCGGCAGTCTCGAGTCAATCGAATAAGCCGGAAAAAACGGGATAATAAAACCATGCGAACAGGAATCTGGACAGCGGTTGTTGTGATTGGCCTTTTGACGGCCATGATCGTGCCGGCCGAAGCAGAGACAGTGGTGCAGCAGGTAAAAGTTGAGGGGAATCAGCGGATTGAAGATGATGCCATACTCAGGGCCATCAGCACCCAGGCGGGTGACGCCTATGATGAAAGCAGGCTCTCCGAGGATCTGGAGGCCATCTATCGCATGGGATATTTCGATGATGTGCGTGTGGCTGCAGAGCAGCAGGAAGAAGGCAATGTTGTTGTTTTTACGGTCAAGGAAAAACCCACCCTGCGAAACATCACCCTGGCGGGAAACCGTTTTTTTGATGACGAGGAAATCCGTGAACAGATCGATATTTCCACCGGCGCCATTCTCAATATTTATCGGATCAAGCGCAATATTAAGGCCATTGAGGCCTTTTATGAGGAAAAAAATTACCACAACGCGCAGGTGGATTATAACATCAAGGAGCTTGACCACAATCAGGCTGACCTGGAGTTTGTCATCGAAGAAGGCAAAAAGGTGCGGATCAAAGAGATCCGGATCGAGGGCAACCAGGACTACTCGGACAAGGAGCTGAAAAAAATCATGAAGACCTCGGAGAAGGGGTTTTTTTCATGGCTGACTTCCTCCGGGGATCTGGATATGCAAAAGCTTGAGCAGGATGCTGCACGCCTTGAGGCCCATTATCAAAACAACGGCTATGCCCGGGCCCGGGTTGGGGAACCAGTGGTAAAATACGAGGGCGACTGGATTTACGTGACCATGAAAATCCATGAGGGCCCCAGATTTGAAGTCGGGGATGTCAGTTTTGAAGGTGATTTGCTCAAACCGGCCGAGGAACTTGCCCAAAGCGTCTCCATTGATCAGGAACCGTATTACAACCGCCAGGTACTGCAAAACGACGTGGTCCGCCTCACTGATATCTATGCTGACGAGGGCTACGCCCGGGCTGATGTGCGGCCGGGCATGAATCCCCGTTCCGAAGAAAATCTCATGGATATCGTTTTCCGGATGCAGAAAAATGAACCGGTATATTTTGAAAAAATTGTCATTGAGGGCAACACCAAAACCCGGGACAAGGTCATCCGCCGGGAGCTGGAAGTGCACGAACAGGAAAAATACAGCGCAAGCGATTTAAAACGCTCTGTGCGCAATCTTCATCGCCTGGATTATTTCGAGGATGTCAATGTTCAGACCCTTGAGGGTTCATCTGAAGACAGGATGCTGTTAAATATTGACGTAACGGAAAAAGCCACTGGCAGTTTCAGCTTCGGGGCGGGCTACAGCGCCATTGATAAGCTCTACGTTATGGGGTCGATTTCCGAGCGCAATTTCCTGGGCAAGGGTCAGAAAATTGAACTGCAGCTGCAGACCGGAAGCGAATCCCAGCATTTCCGGCTTCGGTTCACTGAGCCATGGCTTTTTGATATCCCCTTGTCCGCCACTGCAGAGGCGTATAACTGGGAGCGCGACTATGATGATTATGAGCTTGACAGCAAGGGCGGCCGGATTCGATTCGGTTATCCCCTTTATGACGATGTGCGGGGGTATCTGTCCTATGCATATGATGTCAGCGAAGTCGATGAAATCCTGGATGAATACCGCAACACCCTTGAAGAGGGCCGGTATACCCAGAGCAGTGTTACGACCAGTATTGTTTATGACTCCCGCGATCGGGTCATCAATCCCACCGAAGGGGCCAGACATTTGTTCAGTGTTGAATACGCGGGCCTGGGCGGAAACGTTGGATTTGTTAAATCCACTGCCGAGGCGGGCAAATATTTCCCCCTGTTTTGGGATACCGTGGGTTTTCTCCATGCCGAGGGCGGTTATGTAAAGGAAACCGGCGGCAAGCTGTTGCCGGATTATGAAAAATTTTATCTGGGCGGGATCAATTCCCTGCGCGGGTTTGATTGGCGGGATGTCAGCGCCTTTGACGAGGACGGAAACCGGATAGGCGGTGAAAAGTTCGTGCAGTTCAACGTGGAATTTATATTTCCCCTGCTCAAAGATGCGGGTTTAACAGGAGTGCTGTTTTATGATACAGGTAATGTATACGGCGAGGATGAATCCGTGGATCTGGGTGAATTGCGTGAAAGTGCGGGATTTGGCATCCGCTGGTATTCCCCGATGGGACCCATTCGTTTGGAGCGCGGTTATGTGCTTGACCGGCGGAAAAATGAGCAGGGAGAATATATAGAGGACTCCGGGAGATGGGAGTTTTCCATGGGAGGGGCGTTCTAGAAAGTTCAAAGTTCAATGTTCAAAGTTCAAAGTTCAATGTTCAATGTTCAATGTTCAAAGTTAACGTGTTGATGGATATAAGAATTAAAGGGGGATCAATGAAGGCAATACAAATAGTTGCAATATCGATGCTGGCGTGTCTGTTTCTTGCCGCCGGACCGGCAGGCGCGGCAGATGTGGCCAAAATCGGCGTGATTGACTTTCAGAAAGTGATCAGCGAATCTGAAGCCGGTCAGAAGGTCCAGGAAGAGATCCAGAAAAAGGGCCGTCAAATGGAATCCGAACTTCAGGAGATGGCAAAGGAAATCGAGGAACTCGACAAGCAGCTTTCCCGGGACGCGATGGTGATGAGCAAGGAAAAACGCCAGCAAAAACAGCGGGAAATGGAGATTAAAAAATATGATCTCCAGTCCAGGCAAAGAGAATATGAAAACGAGTTCCGGCAGCTGCAGTCCAAAAGGGTGGGGGCGCTTCGGGATGAGATTTTAAAGCTGGCCGAAGAGATCGGGAAAAAGCAAGGCTATCTGCTCATTATTGAAAAAAATGCAGCGGTTTATTACCCTAGCGCAATTGATATGACCGATGAGATTATCCGTAAATACAATGAGCGCAATCCTGCATAAACAGATCCGCGGCTGTCACGCGGCCGCAGGGTTGTCCCGTCAGCGGAGCGCCGGCAGATGAGCGGCCTGACCCTTGCAGAGCTTGCGGACATCATTTCAGCCCGCCCCGGGGATATTCACGGCGATGCCGGCACCACGGTCACGTGCGCTGTGCCGTTTGAACAGGCAGGTCCCGGGGCTGTGACTTTTGCAGATAACGCCCGGCTGTGCAGCCGGGTCAAAGACAGCCGTGCGGGTGCGGTGATCGTGCCGCGCAGTTTTTCAGAGCCGGCTTCGGCAAACCTGATTTTATCGGACAATCCCAGGCTCGCTTTTGCCCGGATTATGCAGTATTTTTATCCGCAAACACCTTCCTTTTCAGGTATCAGCCAAAAGGCCGCCATCGGGTCCGATTTTGTTGCCGGCCGGGATACGGCTGTGGCGCCCCTTGCCTTTATCGGCAACAAGGTGACTCTCGGTGAGCGCGTGGTGATCCATCCGAACGTGTTTATCGGTGACGGGGTTTGTATCGGTGATGATACGCATATTCTGGCCAATGTGTCGATCCTGGAAAACTGCGTGATCGGCAGCCGGGTGATTGTAGGGTCGGCATCGGTGATCGGCGCGGATGGATTCGGCTATACCCCTGATGAACAGGGGCGGCACGTGAAAATCCCGCAGACCGGAATTGTTCAGATCGATGATGATGTGGAACTCGGTGCGGCCAATACCATTGACCGGGCCACATTCGGCCGGACATGGATCCGGCAGGGGGTCAAGACGGACAATCATGTGCACATCGCCCATAACGTCACAATCGGGGAGCATACCATCATTGTGGCCCTGGTGGGAATCGCCGGAAGTACCAAGGTGGGCAGAAACGTCATTGTAGCAGGCCAGGCCGGTATCGGCGGCCATTTGACCATCGGCGACAAGGCGGTAATCGGTCCCCAGGCCGGTGTGGCCAGGGATGTGGCGCCCGGAAAAACCGTTTCCGGCACTCCGGAAATGCCCCACAGCCAGTGGCTGCGGGTCCAGCAGGTGCTGGGGCGGCTGCCGGAGATGAAAAAACAGGTCACAGCGTTGCAGCGTCGCCTGGAAAGCCTGGAAAAAGCAATGGCCGGCAATGGAACCGAAGATAACAATTCGTCAAACCCGGAGTTGTGGAAAATATGATTCATCCCACTGCAATTATTGATCCTGAAGCAGAAATCGACGAAGATGTGGAAATCGGCCCTTATTCGATTATTCGGGCCAATGTTTCCATTGCCTCAGGGACCTGGATTGGTTCTCATGTGACCATTGATTCGTATGTGGACATCGGGCCGGACTGCCAGGTTTACCAGTATGCTTCAATCGGGGCTGTTCCCCAGGCCATCCGGTTCAAAGGGGAGCAGACCTATCTGAAAATCGGACGCAACACCATTATAAGGGAATTTGTCACGTTAAACCGGGGCACGGAATTCGGCGGCGGGGTCACGCGTATCGGGGAGGACAACTTCTTAATGGCCTACACCCACGTGGCCCATGACTGCATTACCGGCAGAGGCGTGATCATGGCCAATAACGCCACTCTGGCCGGCCACGTGATTGTGGGCGATCACGTTACCATTGGCGGTCTTGTGGCGGTTCACCAGTTTGTCCGCCTTGGCGAGTATTCCTATATCGGCGGCAAATCCGCCGTGGTCAAGGATATCCCGCCTTATTTGATTGCAGCAGGAGACCGGGCAAACCTTCACGGGTTAAACAAGGTCGGGCTCCAGCGTCATCAGTTCTCGGAGCACTGCATTGCGCAGCTCAAAAAAGCCTACCGCATTATTTTTCGTATCGGGCTGACTGTCAACGAGGCTGTGGAGCGCGTGCTGGCCGAGGTGGAAAATACGCCCGAAGTGCTGAATCTGGTTGATTTTATACGCAATACCCAACGGGGAATAACCCGGTAAGGCAATCAATCGGAAACAATTTTATGACACTGGCGGAAAAACGGATCGGACTGATCGCTGGCAGCGGACCTTTTCCGATTCTGTTTGCAAAAAAGGCCGCCGCCCGGGGCTACGAAGTTTTTGCAGCCGCCTACCATCATGAAACCGATCCGGCCCTGGCCGGATATGTGGCAGCCATGGAAGTCCTGCACCTGGGCCAGGTGGGCCGTTTAACCCGGTTTTTCCGCAAACACGGGGTGCAGTCAGCGGTCATGGTGGGCGCCATCCAAAAACCGCGGGCCGTCTCTGAAATCCGTCCCGACATCAAGGCCCTTTCCCTGCTGGCGGCTGTGCGCAAAGATACCCATGATGACAGACTTTTGCGGGCCTTTGCCAGGTTCCTGGAAAAAGAGGGCATCATTGTCCGGCCATCGACTTTTTTGTTGCCAGAGCTGCTGGCCCGCCCCGGAAGCTGGACCCGAAAAAAGCCATCCAAAAAAGAGCGCAGCGACATCATTCTGGGCTGGCAAAAGGCCAAGGCCATTGGCGCTCTGGATATCGGTCAGTGCGTTGTTGTGGAAAATGGTTCAGTGCTGGCCGTGGAGGCCATAGACGGAACCGATGCCACTATCCAAAGGGGCGGCGGGCTGGGACGGGGCAATGCCGTTGTGGTCAAGGTCTGCAAGCCGATCCAGGATTTTCGTTTTGACGTACCGGCAGTCGGCGCCCAAACAATCGGAATCATGCATGGATGCGGGGCCCGGGTGCTGATAGTGGAAGCCGGCCGGTCGGTTGTGTTTGACAGGGAGAAAATGGTAGAATTGGCGGATCAATACGGGATATCCATCGAAGCCCTGGCGGATGGGCAGGAACAATCCCAAAAAAACAAGGCTGAACAATAAAAATGAACCCGGACAAAAAAATCCGTGCCGCAGTTGTGGGCGTTGGCTATCTTGGCAAGTTTCATGCAGAGAAATACGGCAATCATCCCGGTGTTACCCTTGCCGGTGTTGTGGATACGGATCCTGCCCAGGCGCAGACAGTGGCCGAAAAAAACGATACCCGGGCGTTTGCCGACTATCGGCAGCTTTTCGGTCAGGTGGATGCCGTCAGCATTGCCGTGCCCACGCATCTGCACTATGAAATTGCCAAAGATTTTTTAAATCAGGGTGTTGATGTGCTCATTGAAAAGCCCATCACCCGTACGGTGGCCGAAGCCGACGAACTCATTGCCCTTGCTGAAAAAAAGGGGTGCATTATTCAGGTGGGACATCTGGAACGCTTCAATCCAGCTGTGGTGGCCGTTCGCAATCAGGTGGTGCGCCCCTTGTTTTTCCAGTGTGAGCGGCTCAGCCTTTACCAGCCCCGGGGCACGGATGTCAGCGTTGTCCATGATCTGATGATTCATGACATTGACCTGATTTTCAATTTTGTCAAGGCGGATATCCGATATTGCCACGCCCTGGGCGCATCCGTGGTCACCGATCAGGTCGATATCGCCCATGCCCATATTGAATTTGACAACAATGCCGTGGCCAATGTCACCGCAAGCCGGATTGCCAACAAAAATGAGCGAAAAATCCGGATTTTTCAGCCCGACGGCTATTTTTCCATTGATTTTGCCAATCGCGCCATCACCCATATCCGGCCCGGCTCCGGTGAAGAGCAGTGCCCGGTGCCCGGCATGATGATGGAGCAGCACTCCTTTGCCGCAGCCGATGCCCTGGCCGATGAAATCGGCTCTTTTGTGGATGTCGTGGTCCGGCGGGGTGAACCCGAGGTCTCAGGCCGAATGGGCCGGGATGCCCTGAAAGTGGCCGTGGATATAACTGCTCAGATAAATGAGGCCATGGCCCGGGTCAGGGGATCGGGTTCATGAAAACACGAGATGTGCCCGGAAAACAGGTTATGATCATCGCCGGCGAGACCTCGGGGGATCATCACGGGGCCCGGCTGGTGGCCGAGATGGCAAAAAAGGAACCGGACCTGCATTTCTGCGGTATCGGCGGCCCGCAGATGCAGGCCGCTGGCGTGGAGATTCTCGTGGATGCCGGACAGCTTTCGGTGGTGGGTATTACCGAGGTGTTTTCCGCACTGCCCGTGGTGCTGCGCGAAGCCGGGCGCGTCAAGCGGGAAATGCTGCGGCGGAGACCGGATCTTCTGATCTTGATTGATTTTCCCGATTTTAATCTGCATATGGCCGGCTTTGCCAAAAAGCACGGCATAACGGTATTTTATTACATCAGTCCGCAGATCTGGGCCTGGCGGCGTTCCAGGGTCAAAAAAATCAAGCGCCGGGTGGATCACATGGCTGTGATTCTTCCCTTTGAAGCCGATTTTTACCGGGCCTGGCAGGTTCCGGTAACCTTTGTCGGTCATCCGTTGCTGGACCATTATACAGAGGCGCATTGGCAGGAACCGGCCAACAACTCCCCGCAGGAGTCCGCGTCTGAAACTGCCGCAGTGGTGGGCCTGCTTGCCGGCTCCCGCAAAAGCGAGATCCGGCGTAATTTACCGGTTATGCTTGCTGCAGCAGGCCGGCTGGCAGAGGATCTTCCAGGTGTTGAGTTCATTGTTTCGGTTGCTCCGGGTATTGATCCCCTGTGGCTGGAAGAGTGGATACAGCCCTGGCGGGATCGGATTGATATGAAGCTGCAATCCGGCGAAATTGCCGGAATATTGAAGCAATGCACACTGGTGGTGGCCGCTTCGGGAACGGTCACCCTGGAAGCCGCTATTTTCGGTGTTCCGATGGTAATTATGTACCGGATTTCCAGTTTGAGCTACATGCTGGGCAAAATGCTGGTGAAAGTTGATCATATCGGTCTTGCCAACATCATTGCCGGCCAGCGGGTGGTTCCCGAGTTGATTCAGCAGGATGCCAATTCGGGAACAATTGCCTGCACCGTGCGGGATTTGCTTTCGGACAGGGCGGCGCTTTCGGATCTGCGCCGCCGGCTTAAAACCGTGCGCGCCATGCTGGGCGAGCCCGGGGCGTCGGAAAAGGCTGCAAACATTGCCTTTTCCCTGATTTATCGCAACACGGAGGCAACCCCGGCCGGAAGGGTTTAATTTCTTTATGACACCCCCCATTATTTCCAAACTGCCCCTGCGCAGCCGGCACCGCTGGCTGCTGGGATATATCCGGGGCAGCTGGCCCCAACTGGCCCTGGCCATGGTGTGCATGCTTGTGGTTGCGGCAACCACTTCAACCACGGCGTTTCTGGTCAAGCCCATGCTCGATGATATCTTCATGGAAAAAAATGAGACCATGCTGATGATCATCCCCATTGCCCTGATCGTGCTTTACCTGCTGCGGGCCGCGGGCATGTACGGCCAGGAGTTTCTGATGCACTACGTGGGCGAAAGCATCATTCGCCAGTTGCGGGACAATCTTTACGACAAGATATCTGATTTGCCCCTGACGTTTTTTCAAAAGGAAAAAACCGGGGTCCTGATGAGCCGGATCACCAATGATGTCAATATTGTCAAGGCCATGGTATCCAACGCGGTCACCGGCGCGTTAAGAGACGTGTTTACCATTTTCGGCCTGATCTTTGTGATTTTTTATCAAAGCTGGAAGCTTGCCCTGATTGCGCTTATTGTTTTGCCCGTGGCCTTTTTTCCCATTGCCGAATTCGGCCGCCGGATCCGGCGGTTTAGTACCCGGAGCCAGGAATCCATGGCGGATTTGAATTCTTTTCTCCACGAAACCTTTGCGGGCAACAAGATCGTCAAGGCCTTTGGAATGGAAGCGCAGGAAAAAGCCCGGTTTTTCAAAAAAAATCGAACGCTTTTCCGCTACGAGGTCAAAACGTTTCGCACCAAGGCCCTGACTTCGCCGGTCATGGAGGTTTTAGGCGGCATCGGCGTGGCCGTGGTGATCTGGTATGGCGGATACACAGTGATCAATGGGCAAATGACCCCGGGCACGTTTTTTTCCTTTATGACCGCACTGATGCTGTTATATGCCCCTGTAAAAAAATTGACCCGGTTAAACAATGCCGTGCAGCAGGGACTGGCTGCCACAGATCGGATATTTGATGTTCTGGAGACTGAATTGGACATCACGGATCCGCCGGATCCCGTTGCCCTGCCCGAACCGCCTCACAGGGTGTCCTTTGAAAACGTGTCATTCGGCTATAGCTTTGATGAAACTGTTTTAAAAGACATTTGCCTGGAGGCCCGGCCTGGCGAGCGCCTGGGAATAGTCGGCACCAGCGGCGGGGGAAAAACCTCCCTGGTCAACCTGATTCCGCGGTTTTATGATGTCACGGCCGGCAGCGTGAAAATCGACGGCATAGATATCCGCCAGCTATCTGTGGCAGACTTGCGCAGCCGCATTGCCGTGGTCACCCAGGAACCGATTCTGTTTAACGACACCATCGGCAGAAATATTGCCTACGGAAGTCCCGCTGCCACTGACAAGCAGATTTGGGAGGCAGCCGGGGCCGCCTATATTGCCAATTTTGTCAAGACCCTGCCAAAGGCCATGGATACGGTGATCGGCGAGCTGGGCAACCGCCTTTCCGGAGGTGAAAAGCAGCGCATGTGCATTGCCCGGGCGCTTTTAAAGGATGCGCCGGTTCTCATCCTTGACGAGGCCACCTCGGCCCTGGATTCAGAGGCGGAACAACTGGTGCAGAAGGCCCTGGAAAACCTCATGCAGGGGCGCACCTCATTTGTGATCGCCCATCGGCTCTCCACTATTGTGAATGCAGATCGCATCATTGTTCTCTCCGGGGGCCGGATTGTGGAAGAGGGCCGGCATGCGGACTTGTTGAAGCAAAAGGGGGAATATTACCGATTTTACTGCCAGCAGTTTCCCGACCGGGAGGACAGCAGCGGCCGGCAGAACTTTTCCGCACCCCGGTAAACACACGGAATCCATCATCCCATGAAGCCAAACACCCTTGTCAACCGGTATATTTTCAAGGAACTGATCCCGCCCTTTGTGATCAATCTCGTGTTTTTCATGTTTATTTTTCTGATGAGCGAGATTCTTGACATCACGGACATGATTGTTAACTACCAGGTGAATCTGTCCGTGTTTTTCCTGATGATTGTTTATTCCATGCCTTACTTTCTCGTCTATATCATTCCCATGTCCGTGATGATGAGTATCCTCCTGACTTTTTTACGGATGTCGGCAGACAATGAGATTGTTGCCCTCAAGGCCGGCGGGGTCAGCCTCTATGGCCTGATTCCGCCGGTTTTTTTGTTTGCGGTTTTCGGGTTTTTGATTACCGTGGCCATGGCCGGCTGGGGAATGCCCTGGGGCAAATTCGCTTATGAAAAAACAGCCATGGAAGTGGTTCGCTCCAATTTTAATATCGGAATGAGCGAAGGCCGTTTTAATGATGATTTTGCCGGCCTGACCTTTTATGTCAACAATGTGGATATAAAGACCCGTGAACTCAATGATGTATTGATCCAGGACAGCCGGCAAAGCCAGACCGGCAGTACCATCATCGCCCCCAAAGGTGATCTGCTGAAGGGAAAGGATGACTATACGTTTGTGATCCGGCTTTACGACGGTGTTATCAGCCAGGTTGAACCCGGCAGCGGCGGGGCGCATGCCACGAATTTCAAGACCTATGATATCCGGCTGGATATCGCCGGGTCTGGTGCAAATATGGGATCAAGGCGCAAGGATGAGAAGGAAATGCGTTTTTCCGAACTGCGCGAGTATATAAAAAATGCGGAAAACCGGGATAAACGCTATTATTCGGTTCTTTTGGAACTTCACCGGAAATTCTCCATCCCTTTTGCCTGCATTGCCATGGGGCTTCTGGCCCTCCCGCTGGGGGTCATGTCCGTGTCGGCAAGGAAATCAGCCGGCCTGGGCATGGGCCTGCTCTGCTTTCTGCTTTATTATCTGCTTTTGTCAGCCGGCACAGTGCTTGGTGAAAGCGGACGGTTTCATCCGGGGCTATGTTTATGGGCGCCAAACGTGATTATGGGAGTCCTGGGACTTTATATGCTGGTGAAGACGGCAAAAGATGAGCCGGTTGGGCTGCTGTCCGGGTTTGCTTTCTCAGTCGGCCGCATCCGTGGGTTGTTGTCGGGCGGGGGAAAACCATGAGCATTATCCATCGATATATTACCGCTGCTTTTGTGCGATATTTTTCCATGGTCCTTGTCATGGTCGTGGCCATTTACCTGTCAGTGGATTTTCTGGGGCGGATCGACAACTTTATTGAAGATCAGGTTCCGGTGGGGAGAATTGCGTTTTTTTTCCTGCTCAAAATTCCCTTGATCGTATCCCAGATTACTCCTGTGGGGGTGTTGCTGACAGTATTGATCATCTTCGGCCTGATGAACAAAAACAATGAAATCATTGCGTTGAAAAGCAGCGGCATCAGCGTGTTTTACCTTCTGGTGCCGGTTGCGGCCATGGGTGCGCTGGTATCTGTGATTTTGTTTATGTTCTCCGAGGTGGTGGTGCCCATCAGCGTTTCAGAAGCCAACCAGATCGCCGAAGCCCGCGATGAGACACCCCGCACGGTGCCGCGGGAAAATATCTGGATCCGCTCAGGGCAAAACATTGTGCATGTGAAATATTATCGTCCCGCGGATGAAACGTTTTCCGGGATGACCATTTACTTTCTGGACGGGGAATTTAATCTGGTGCGCCGGATAGATGCTTTGTCCGCCCGGTATCATCAGGGCCGCTGGGAACTGACGGGCTGCATGGAGCAATCCTTTAGAGGCAGTGAGGCCAATGGCGGGGGCCCTGAGTTCAAAGGTCCGCAGGTCCGGCAGTACGATCAAAAGCAGTTGAATCTGGCGTTTTCCCCGGAAGATTTCAGAAGGGTGGCCCGGGATTCCGGGGAAATGAATTTTATCGCCCTGGGCCGGTATCTCCAAAAGGCCGAGTCCGACGGCTATGATGCCACTCGTTACCGGGTGGACTATCATGCCAAGACAGCTTTTCCCCTTGTATGCCTGGTTATGAGTTTGATGGGAGCCGCTGTTGCCCTGGGGGGCACGACCCGTGACGGCATGGCCGTGAGTTTTGCATATGGTATTATCATTGCCTTTCTATACTGGTCGGTTTACAGTTTCTGTTTGTCTCTGGGTTATGGGGGAATGCTGCCGGCGTGGCTTGCGCCCTGGTGTGCCAATGCAATGTTTGGCCTGGCCACGGCTGTGATGTTGTTGAATCTGGAGTAGATGCGGGCAACTGAAGAAGAACATGTTTGAAAAATTAAAACACAGGGCCGGTGTTGTGAGAACCGAATACCGTCACAGCAATCCGGATGCTTTGAGCCGGGTTCTTTATGCGGCCTCAAGGATTTACAGCGGGGCTGTCACGCTTCGCAACAGCGGGTTTGACAAGGGGATTTTATCGGTTCGCCGCCTGCCGTGTCCGGTTGTATCCATTGGCAATATCACGGCCGGGGGTACGGGCAAAACCCCCATGGCCCTGTACCTGGCCCGATTGATGCGGCAGATGGGCTACCGGCCCGCTGTGATCAGCCGGGGATACCGGGGTAAGGCGGAAAAAGCCGGAGCTGTGGTCACTGATGGATATCATTTGTTTGCTGATTGTGCCACAGCCGGAGACGAGCCATTTATGATGGCCAGTGTTTTAAAGCAAGTGCCGGTGCTGGTGGGCAGGGATCGGTTTCAAAGCGGCATGCGGGCCGTGGCGGATTTTGATTCGGATGTGATTATTTTAGATGACGCTTTCCAGCACCGGCGGCTGCACCGGGACCTGGATTTGGTGCTGCTTGATGCCGCCCATCCCTTGGGAAATGGGCATGTGCTGCCCCGGGGGAGCCTCAGGGAGCCGGCATCCGGGCTTAAGCGAGCAGATGCCGTGATTTTAACCCGCAGCCAAAACCGGGAGGCCCGGGAAAGTCTGCCGCAGATGATTTCCGGGCATGCCCCTGTGTTCCGTGCCGACCATGTGCCGTTTTTGTCCGGTATTCATGGGCAGGCTGACTGTCTGGAGGAAAAGGGAATTTCAGACCACGGGGATCCCGGGGATTTGTCCTTTCTGGGTGCCGCCCGGGTTTTTGCTTTTTCCGGAATCGCGCGAAACCAGGAGTTTTTAAACATGCTCTCGGGATATGTTGGTTCATTGACGGGTTTTGCAGAATATCCGGATCATTATTGCTATTCCGGCAGGGATCTGGGCAAAATTGAACAAAAGGCCATAGCAGAGTCCGCAGACTGCCTGATGACCACGGAAAAGGATTATGTACGCATTGCCGGCCGGCTGCCCGCAAGCCTTCCCCTGGTGGTAATGGGTGTGGAAATGCGGTTTTTAAACAATGACGAGTCCGGGTTTGTTGCGCTGCTGCGTCGTAAACTGCTGGAAACAAAACTGGAAACCAGATCATGAAGCAGCGAAGTTCTATATTTGAAACAGATGGGCACCAGTTGGAATTGCTGTCAAAAGGCAGATGGGCAAATGCGGATTTGTTCAGCTTTTCCGCGCAGGGCACCAAATGGGTGGTCAAGGATTTTTCCGGATGCCCGCCGCTGGTATCCGGAACCTGGGGACGGTGGATGATAATGCGCGAATACCGGGCCCTGGTCCGCCTTCAGGGCATTGACGGCATACCCGAAAAGCCGTTTCTCCGCGATGGCCAAACCCTTGGATATCAGTACGTAAACGGTACAACCCTTCGCCATGTGCGTACCGAGGCGATTCCGTCCAATTTTTTTCCAGACCTGGAGCACCTGGTCCGCCGGATGCACCAGCGCAAAATGGTGCATCTCGACATCCGGAACCGGCGAAATATCATGCTCCGTTCAGACGGCAAGCCGGCGCTGCTTGATTTCCAGTCCAGTCTGGATGTGCGTCACATGCCCCCTGCATTGGGGCGCATGCTGAAGCAAATCGATCTGTCCGGGGTTTATAAAATCTGGTACAAGCTGAGGCCTGACTTGATGGATGCCTCTCGTCTGGCCAGATTGCAGGCCATTGAGCGCAGGCGTTTTATCTGGGTGTTTAAGGGCTATCCCCTGGAGCACATGAAAAAACGCCGGCGCTAAAGGGGGCGGACAAACGTGAAAAACAGGATGATGAGCCAGCAGATGCCAACGGCTGTGAGGTTGCGCACCCCGTGGTTGTCGGCAAAGCTTTTGCGGTCAAAAACAAAAAGCCGGGATGCGTCAAACCGCTTGTTGAAGGTGGGCAGATAGGGCCGGACATCGCGCTGGTATTGCTGATAATCCTGGCCGAAAAGCCCGGCCAGCAGCTGTTCTTCCCGGTTGACCCGGTTGACCATGTAAAAGTAATAGATAACCGAGTAGGCAATCAGGATCAAAAGGCTGCCGGTTGCCATCAAGATGCCGAAAATAAGAAAGAAGCGGCCGAGATACATGGGATTGCGCGCAAACATATAGGGCCCGCCCGTGGTCAGCTGCTTTTTGGTTTTAATGGTTGCAAAACACCACAGCTGCAGCATTTCTCCGGCAACAGAGACGATCAGGCCCGGCAGAAACCATTGTTTTTCCAGCAGGGGCAGCATCATTACAAACAAGACCGCCATGAGGGGAAAGCGCAGTTTCAAAAATGTTTTCCGGGCTTTGCGGTTGTTAAACAATTCATTGATCCGGTCAAATACGGGGGTGCTCATGAGAAAACCTTTCCAGGGACGGTGCATCCCGGTTTGTTAAATGTTTACAATTGATTGAATTCGGCAATGACTTTCTCCAGATCCCCGGGGCTGTCCACGCTGAGGCTTTTTCCATGGGTGATTTCCACGTGAATGGGAATGCCGTTTTCCAGAAGTCTTAATTGTTCCAGTTTTTCAATTTGCTCCAGCCGGCCCGGCGGCAAACTGACAAATTGATCCAGCGCGGATTTGCGAAATCCATACAGGCCGATATGGCAGAAATAGGCGGCTGTTTGCGCATTTCTGGGATGGGGGATGGGCGCGCGGGAAAAATACAATGCCCGCCCATTGGGAGCAAAAGCGGCCTTGACCCGGTCCGGGTTTTGTGCGGCTTCAGGTTCCAGGGGATGGACAAGGGTGGTGACCGCCATTTCCGGGTCTGCAAACGGCCGGATCAGCGCGGACAGCATGTCCGGATCCAGCAGCGGCTCGTCGCCCTGGATGTTGACCACAACCCCGTTATCACGGATTCCAATCCGGTCTGCAGCCTCATGAACCCGATCCGTCCCGCTTTTATGATCATCGCGGGTCATCACCACGGGCACATCCAGGACTTTTGCAGCACTGAAAATTCTTTCATCATCTGTGGCAACCACCACCTGCCGGAGTTGGGGGCATTGCCGGGCCCGGGTGTATACGTGCCAAAACATTGGTTTTCCATGGATTTGCGCCAAAGGCTTTCCCGGAAACCGGGTGGAGGCGTATCGCGCCGGAATCACGCCGCAGCATTCCACGCGAGGGGATAAATTCATGATTTTTTCCCTGGGTTGTGGGGTTTCAGATGGCCGCAAATGGTTTGGCAGGCTTGGGATGTGCCGCCCTGCCGGCTTTGGATATACTGCCGGGCCTGGTGTTTGATTTCACGGCGGTCGGGCCGGGTTTCAAGCTGACGCAACAGCCGGGCTGAGACCTTCTGCCAGTTGATCTCCTTAAAGACCAGGCCCTGACGGAAAATGCTTTCCCCCACCCAAAAAAAATTGTCCCAGTGCGGCCCGATGACCGGCTGCACACCGTGAACCAGGGGTTCCAGAAAATTCTGACCGCCCAGGGGCGCCAGGCTGCCGCCCACAAACACAGCATCTGCGGCGCTGTAGCCATCCGAAAGTTCACCAAAGGTGTCCCACAGCAGGATATGGCCGGGCCCGGCGGGTTCTTTTAAATCCGATCGCAGGGCCCATTTGGTGTTTATTCGGGAAAGGGCGGACTTCCAGAAGTCGATCCGGTGCATGTGGCGTGGAAACAGGCCGATGGTCAGATCGGAGCTGGCCGTTCGGATCTGCTGAATCATCTCCAGGACCTGCGGTTCCTCGGGCTGGCGGATGGAGCCGAGCACAAGAAATTTGCCCTTCTGCGGCAGCAGGTTGGATAACGTACTGCTTTCTCCGGTTTCCTTGCCGACCTGCAGGCGGTCGAACTTGATATTGGACATTCGGGTGACAATGCCGCTTCCGAACAATTTCGCAAACCGGCCGGCATCTGCACCGGATATGGCAAGCACCTGTTCCGGGGCCAGGGCATTGAGCAGGCGTTGCAGGCGGATGTATCGGTTAAGGCTTTTTTCTGTCATTCGGCCGTTGACGATCACAGCCGGACAGCCCGTTTTTTTCAGGGAATGCAAAAGCCCGGGCCAGATTTCGGTTTCCAGCAGCACCACGAGTTTCGGGCTGACCTGGCCTACCGCCTTTTCCATGATCCGTGGCCGGTCAAAGGGAAACCAGCGGCACATCAAATCGGGTTTGGCGTTTTTGCCCTGACTTTTGTCCGCATGTTTTTCAAGGATCTCCATGCCCTGACGGGTATTGGTGGTGACCAGTATTTGCGGCCGCAGCCCGGATGCCCGAAGACCCTCGGCAATGGCGCAGGCCAGATAAGTCTCACCGGCGGAAGCGGCCTGGATCCACAGGTCGGCCGGGGGCAGAGGGGTTTTGAGCCGGCGCCGGGCATATCCGTCTTTTAGCCGCGCATTGAGCCGCAGGCTTGGTATGGCCAGCTGCCAGGCTCTGTCATAGGCGGCAATGGCGATTTTCAGGCTTCGTGTGTTCACTTTTGATGTTAATCCGGTTCCGGTTACAGGTTTGACTTGTGTCTATAACACCTTTTGCGGGGTTTGATCAAAAAAAACCGCTCCGGTATCTGCCGGAGCGGTTTGCTGCAGGACAAAAAAGAAGATCTGCAATCAGTCTGTTTCAGGGCGGGGCATCAATCCTGCGCGCTCAACAATTTCAGGGACTTTTTCCTCCCATTCAATGGCCATGATATGAAAGCCGCTCACGCCTTTGATCTCTTTTAACCGCTGAATGGTTTCCACACAGATGTTAACGCCTTCTTCGGCCTGGTTGCCTTTGGGGGTATCGGCCATGCGCTTGACCACGTCATCGGGCACATCCATTCCCGGCACCCGGTTTTTCATGTACTTGGCCATACCCGCGGATTTAAACGGGGTAACACCGGCCATGATATAGCATTTTTCGGTCAGCCCCCGGTCTTCTGCCAGGCGGATCCATTCCTCGAACTTTTCCAGGTTGTAAATGCACTGGGTCTGGATAAACTCGGCACCGGCCTCGATTTTTTTGGCCAGCCGGGGAACCCGGATTTCAAATGGATCGGCAAACGGGTTGGCCGCAGCGCCCACAAACATTTTCGGGGGCCGCTTGATCTCATCTCCGCCAAGGAACGTGCCTTCATCGCGCATTTTCCGGACGGTCCACAGCAATTGCATGGAATCGAGATCATGGACGTTCTGTCCCTGGGGATTGTCGCCGAAACTCTGGTGATCGCCGGACAAACACAGCACATTGGCGATGTCAAAAGAGGCCGCTCCCAGAATATCGCTTTGCAGGGCTATGCGGTTGCGGTCCCGCGTGACCATCTGCAAAATCGGCTCCAAACCCATGAGTTTTAAGTGAATGCAGGTGGCAAGACTGCTTGTGCGCACAACAGAGGTCTGGTTGTCTGTTACGTTGATGGCGTCCACGCAGTCCTTGAGCAGTTCGGCTTTTTGCTTGATGACCTCGGGGTCGCTTCCCCGGGGCGGACCGCATTCGGAGGTGACCCCCAGATGACCGGCAGCCATGACTTTTTCCAGTTTGCTCGGAGTTTTCGCGCTCATATCTGTACATCCTCCCTCTCCACTTTTCTGGGGCCGCCCGCCCGGTCAGTGGACCAGTCCTTGACATTAAAGAGTTTTTCATAAAGATCCATGCGGTCGATGGCCTTGAGGCGATCGATGATCAGCTGCCAGGCGCAGTCGAGTTCCTTGTTGATCTCGCATTTGCCCTTGGAGGATCCCCCGCACGGGCCGTTAAACAGGCGCTTGGCGCATCGGGCCACCGGACAGATGCCGCCGGTATAAGCCAGGATGCACTGGCCGCAGGCCTGGCAGCGCTCAGTCCACAATCCCCGCTGCTCGGTCACGCCCAGAAAACAGGTGTTGACGCCCGGATACACGGGAATGGAGTGGTACTTTTCGGCAGTGAACTGGATGCCGACGCCGCAGGCAATGGACACAATGGCATCGTACTGATCGGCAATGTCCCGGATTTCTTCCAGGTATTCGTGGTCGCACTGGCGTTCCAGGGTGCGCTCGTCAACCTGCACATCTTCTGTTCCCTGGTTGGAAAAGTACATGCGCAGGGTGGCGGCCAGTACGCCCACTTCTTTTTTACCGCCTGCCTCGCAGACCGTGACGCATTCATTGCAGCCGAGAACCAGGATTTTTTGGCAATCCTTCACATATTCAATGATTTCCTCGACCGGCTTTTTATCTGCAACAATCATTTACAGACCTCTTTGGTAGAAGGTTAACGGGTTGAGATGAATTTCATTCAGCGTCAGGCAGCTGACTGTTTCTTCTTTTTCATTGGGTTGGGGCCCAGTTCCCGTATCTGTGCATCCATTTCCCCTGCATACTTTGCAAACAAGGGCCCGTCGCTGGATGACAGGTTATACATCCTTGCCCGGCCGGGATCCGCGCCAATGGATTGGAGTATCCGCTGCACCTGCTCAACCCGCTTGCGGGCACGGAAATTTCCGGTTTTATAAAGGCATTCCCCCTCCATACATCCGATTACGCAAACACCGTCAGCGCCTTTTTCCAGGGCCCGGAGCATGTGCTGCACATCCACCTTGCCGGTACACGGCACCCGAATGATGCGGAAACTCGTGGGGTATATCAGTCGCATGGAACCTGCCAGGTCCGCAGCCGAATACCCTCATTGATTGCAGCAGAATGCGATGATTCTGGGATTAAAGTCTTGGCTCATGATTCTTCCCCTTCTTCCAGTAAAGCGTCTACTTTGCTCGTGATTTGATCGTCTTCATACCACCGCAGTTCAATGGCCTTGGCCGGGCATTCCGCAGCGCAGGCGCCGCAGCCCTGGCAGAGGGCGTCATCGATTTCACTGACCCCTTCCTCGTTGATCCGGGGCACCCCGTAGGGGCAGGTGCGCGCACAAATCAGACAGGATGCGCATTTTTCCGGATCCACCTGTGCAGTCACCGCAGACAGTGTCAGATACGGCTGGGTCAGCATGGTGGTGGCCCGCGAAGCTGCCGCCATGGCCTGTGCGATGGATTCAGACAGCAGCTGTGGGCTGTGTGCGGTGCCGCACAAATAAACCCCTTCCTTGCTCATTTCAACAGGCCTGAGCTTGACGTGGGCCTCTGTGAAAAAATGCTCGGGATTGCGGATCAGTTTCATGATACTGGCGAGTTCCTCGGTGTCGGAAGCCACCATGCCCGCACTCAGAGCCAGCAGATCGGCATCCGCGCTGACCTTGCGGTTCAAAATATGGTCGTTGAAGACCACGTTGACCAGGTCGCCGGATGCCGAAACCTCCGGCGGATCTTCCGGATCAAACCGGAAAAATTTCACTCCCAGCCGCCGGGCTTCGGTGTAATAGTCCTCCAGCAGGCCGTATGTACGGATGTCTCTGTAAAGGATAAAGACCTGGGTTTCCGGGTTGAGCTTTTTTATGTGAATGGCGTTTTTAACGGCGCTCTGGCAGCAGATTCGCGAACAGTTGGGGTTGTCCTCGTTTCTGGAACCGATGCACTGGATCATCACCACCGTGTTGAGCTCGTCTGCCGCGCCTTTTTCCTCCAGCCGGGCGCCGAGTTCGAGCTGGGTGACCACCCGGGGATTTTCGCCGTAGAGGTATTCCGAGGGCTGATACTCGGTGGCGCCGGTGGCCATGATCGTCACGCCGTGCTCGATCTTGCGGCTGACCATGTCTTCGCCCACAAGCAGCTCGGTGGTGAAGTTGCCCTTAAATCCGGCAAAGTCAACAATCACGGAACTGGTCATCACCTCAATCCGGGAATGCGCGCTGACCTGGTCCACCAGACCGGTGAGGTAGTCGCCCACATCCATGCCTTCAATGGTTTTGGTCAGACGGTTGGCCAGGCCGCCGAGTTCGGCTTCCTTTTCAACCAGCACCACTTCAAAACCCTGATCTGCAATACCGAGTGCCGCGTTCATGCCGGCCACCCCCCCGCCAACCACCAGGGCCCGCTTGGTGACCGGGATCTGGCGTTCATGCAGGGGGTGCAGGGAGGCGGCCCGCCCCACGGCCATGCGCACCAGTTCCTTGGCCTTTTCCGTTGCCATTTCCGGATTGTCGCCGTGAACCCAGGAATCCTGGTTGCGAATATTGGCCATCTCAAAGAGGTACTTGTTTAATCCCACCGATTCCAGGGTGTCCATGAAGATGGGCTCATGAGTCTTGGGGGTGCAAGAGGATACCACCACCCGGTTGATGTTGTGCTCTTTGATGGTTTCCTTCATCTGGTCCTGGGCGTCCTGGCTGCAGGTAAACAGGTTTTCGCCGGAATAGACCACATAGGGCAGTTTCTCCGCATATTCCCGCACATGGGGAACATCGATCACGCCGGCAATGTTGATGCCGCAGTCGCACACAAACACGCCGATTCTGGGAATTTCGCCTTCCACATCGATTTCATCGGGCCGGACCACTTCCTTTAACAGGGTGTTTCGGGATTCGGCCAGATTCCGGCCGGCGGCACAGGCCGCAGCACTGGCTTCTGTGACCGAGGTGGGAATGTCTTTTGGTCCCTGGAAGACACCGCAGGCAAATACCCCGTCCCTGGAGGTGTTGACCGGGGCAAACGGGCTGGTTTCAGCAAAGTTGTATTTGTTTAAGTCAATTTGGAGCCGTTTGGCTGTTTCCATGGTGGACTGCGGAACCTGGAGGCCCACGGAAAGCACCACCATGTCAAATTCCTCTTCCACGATGTTGCCGGCCTCGTCCACGTAGTGCAGCAGAAGATTGCCGGTTTCCGGCATTTCGGTGATCGTGTGAATCCGGGATTTGACAAACCTGACCCCTGCGTTGTCCTTTGCGCGCATGTAGTATTTTTCATAATCCTTGCCAAAGGTGCGGATGTCCATGTTGAAAATAGCGCAGTCCAGATCGTGTTCCGCATGGTCCTTGGCGATCATGGCTTCCTTGATGGCATACATGCAGCAGACAGACGAGCAGTATCCGTTGCCGCATCGGTTGGTGTCCCGGGAACCGATGCACTGGAGCCAGGCGATTTTTTCCGGCTCCTTGTGGTCCAAAGGCCGCACCAGGTGGCCCATTGTGGGCCCGGATGCCGACAGGATACGCTCGAACTCGGCGGAGGTCAGCACATTGGGACTGGATTTGTACTTGTAGGTGTCTTCCAGGTCCGAAGGATCAAAAACGTCATTTCCCGGACACAAAACAAGGGAGCCGACCTCGATGTCGCGCTCCTGTACTGTTTGCTCGTGATCAATGGCGTCGGCCAGGCAGGCCTTGACGCACTGGTAGCATTCCGAGCAGATGCCGCATTTCAGGCACCTGTCTGCTTCGGACTGGGCTTCCTGTTCATTGTAGCCAAAAGAGACTTCCAGGAAATTGCATTCCCTGGCCTCCGGGTCCAGGCATCGCACGGGAACGCGGTCCTTATGGGGTTCGTTGATCACGTCCGGCTTGTCATATGTCCATTCTTTTTCCCGGCCCTCGTGCAGATCCTGGCCGTTGATATAGCGGTGGATGCTTTCAGCCGCCTCCTTGCCGCAGGCAACAGCGTCAACCACCGACTTGGGGCCGTAAAAGGCGTCACCCCCGGAAAAGACCCATTCCATGGAGGTCTGAAGCGTGACCGGATCTCCCTCCAGGCCCCGGGCGTTCATGGGTACATTCTGGCCCTCGAGATCCGAGGCATCGGTTGCCTGGCCGATGGACAAAATGAGCGTGTCTCCGAAAAAGGCCTCGCAGGCGCTTTCGTCAAACTCCGGCTTAAACCGCCCGTCCTGGTCAAACACATTGGTGCAGGTTTTAAATTCAATGCCGGAAAACCGGTTCTCATTGTTGATAAAAAAGCTTTTGGGGCCATAGGAATTGACGATTTTGATATCGCTTTCCAGGGCTTCCTCGATTTCATGCTCCCAGGCCGGCATTTCCTCCCGCTTTTCCAGGCAGACCATGGTGACGTTTTCCGCGCCTTTTCGCTTGGCGGTCAAAGCCACGTCAATGGCCACGTTGCCGCCGCCGATCACCAGCACATCCTTTCCGACGGGCACGTCATTTCCCAGGGCGGTTTCCCTTAAAAAATCCACGCCCTGGAGCACACCTTCGGCATCCTCATTTTCAATACCCAGGCTGCGTCCCTTGTGCAGGCCGATGGCCATGAACACGGCCGAATACCCGTCTGCTTTCAGGCTGTCAAAGGTGATGTCCCGGCCGAATGTGACCCCGGTTTTGATTTCAACGCCCTGGTCGCGGATAATATCTATTTCCCGCTGCAGCATATCTCTGGGAAGACGGTATTCGGGGATACCCACGGCCATCATGCCGCCGGCCACGGGCAGTTTTTCATAAATGGTGACCCCGTAGCCTTTTCTGGCCAGAAAAGAGGCGGCCGCAAGGCCTGCCGGGCCGGCGCCGATCACGGCCACTTTTTCGCTGCGTTTTTCTTCAGCGGCTTCGGGCAGGATTTTTTCCTCTTCCTGCTTTTCCCAGTCCGCCAGAAACCGGTGCAGTTCCCGGATGGCCAGGGGTTCGTCATAATCGTTTCGGGTGCAGGCGCTTTCGCAGGGATGGTGACAGACCCGGCCGCAGACGCCCGGAAACGGGTGTGCGTCCCGGAACAACGCCACTGCTTCCCGGTATTTGCCCTGGTTGATAAGCGCGATATATCCCTGAATGCTGACGTGTGCAGGGCAGGTCGCCTTGCAGGGCGCTGTTCCCCGCTTGCTGATGGCATAGGCACCAGGGATGGCCTGGGCGTACTTCTTGTAGGCCGCCTTTCGGGTGGCGATGCCAAAATCCTGTTCACTGGGGACCTCGATAGGGCAGACATTGGCGCATTCCCCGCAGCTGGTGCACTTGGAAATGTCAATATAGCGCGGTTCCTGTCGGATATGGGCACTGAAATGCCCGGGATCGCCGTTTAATTCCAGCAGTTCGGTGTTGGTGAGCAATTCGATGTTTAAGTGCCGGCCGACCTCGACCAGTTTGGGCGAGATGACTCACATGGCACAGTCATTGGTGGGGAAAGTCTTGTCCAGCTGAGACATGAGCCCGCCAATGGCAGATGTTTTTTCCACTAAATAAACATAATACCCGGAATTGGCAAGATCAAGAGCGCTTTGCATCCCGGAAATGCCGGCGCCCACAACCATAACGGAGCCGACCGGCGCCTGGCCTGATCCGGCTACAGGGGCTTGTTCATTTTGTTCCATTCATGTTCTCCCTTATATTCTTAAATTCGGCCTGATACTGGTGAATATGACGGGACAGGGCCCAGCATGGCTTTGGAGGCCATGGTAACCATAAAACGATTTTTGTATTAAAGGGCCGGCAGGGTTAAAGTTTGGCGTGTTCCTGTCTATGCTGCCGGCAACCGCCAGTATTGGAAATTTTTCAAAAAATTTGATTCAGTTGATACTATAAATGCAATACAGTGTCAATGGGAATAAACACCTCTCTGTTCTTGGATATTCGGGCCTGCGGGAAATCATTGCCGGCTTCTGCTTTGGGTATCCATGTTATCTGGCAGATTCGGAGTGTATTGCTCCTGAATATGTTCTTTTGAGTCTATGCTCAATACAAGGGCTTCAATGCTTAATTTTTCGGCCAGTTGCATGCTTTTTTCGGTTCCGAGCACCGTGATGGCCGTTGCCGCCCCATCCAGCAGGGCGTTTGATCTGCAGCCGAAACCAGCCGTGGTGACCCCGGCGATTTTTTCCGAAACCGGCCTGCCGGTTTTCGGGCTGAAAATGTGGTAAAAAGCGTGGCCCTGAATGATAAGGGGTTGACGGTAATTACCGCTGGTCGATACCCGAATGTCGGCCGGGGACGAAATCGTTTTCCAGATTTTTCCCATGTCCCGTGGATGCTGGATGCCGATGCGCCAGGGACGCCGGGGCCGGGATCCAAAAGCCGCCACTTCCCCGCCGAGTTGAATCATGCCCGTATGAATGCCGGCACCCCGGAGTACGTCCCGGCTCCGGTCCACGGCAAAGCCCTTGGCAATGCCGCCGAAATCAAATTCCATGTCCCTGACCGAGCACATCACAGCCTGGGGATTTTCCATGATCGTGACCTTGTCAAAGCCGGTGCGGGCCAGTATGCGTTGAATGTCTCTGCTGGAAGGGATTTTTTGGATTTTGACCGCGTTTTGCCACAATTTTTTCAAAGGAGCGGTGGAGGGGTCAAACGCCCCGTTACTGGCATCCCACAGGCGCTTTGAAATGCGGAAAACCGCATGCATGTCATTTGAAACCGCCACCGGCGCTGTTTTGTCCGCGGCATTAAGGCGGCTGACCTCTGATTGCGGATCAGAAGGGTTGAAGATGCGGCCGATGCGTTCAAATTCATTCCATACCGCCCTGGCAACAGCCTCTGCGTCGCGCCGGCTGCCGTCCGGCAGGTAAAACAATACCCGTGCCGGAATATCAAAATAAATCAGCCGGCGGCTTTCCCACCAATCCGGCTCAGGCATGGTGAGCGAAACAGCGGCCTTTTGTCCGGGATCATTTTTCAGGTCATTTTTGGCATTCGGTTGGGTCAGGGGCAGAAAAAGCAGGGCTGCAACTACGGCAAGACCGGAGATTGCGGCAGCTATGTATAAAAGCAATGAGTTTCGGGGAGTTTTCATAAACCGCTCCAGTGGTTGCAATTTTGAAGGCTTCGTAAAAAGTCTGATTTCAGATGGTGCCGTAAAAAGTTCAAGATCAAGGCTTGCGCAATTTCGAAGAATGCAGCGTACTTATCCGTACGTGAAATTCTGAGAAATTGCGCGTAACGCAGGTATTGGACTTTTTACGGTGCCATCAATTTTGAATTGTTCATCAATTTAAGCTTCCAGCGGGACCCAGTCAAGTTTTGTTGTCCGGTGCGCCGGGTTATAAAGACTGGCATTTTAAGCCAAATCATGGCATAGAGGAAAAAACCGGCTCCGGCAGCAGGCGGGAAAACAGCGAATGGGTTTGCGTGATGACAGATATTGTGGCGATTGTGGGCGGGAGCAACTCCGGCAAGACAACCTTGATTGAAAAATTGATTCCGGTGTTTAAGCGCAAGGGATACCGGGTGGGAACCATCAAGCATGTGATGCATGAAATGGTCTTTGATCAGAGCGGCAAGGACAGCTGGCGGCATGCCAGCGCCGGAGCCGACACGGTTATGGTTGACGGCGACGAACAGATCGTTTTGTTAAAAACCCGGATACGCCCGTTTGCCGCCGACCGGCTGAAGAATGATGTCGCGGCCTATTTTTCAGACATGGACATTGTCCTGGCTGAAGGTTACAAAAAACAGGATCTGCCAAAAATTGAGGTGTACCGGGAAAACAGCCGAACCGGGCCGGTGTGCCTGGAGGACCCGAAACTGGCCGGCCTTGTAACAGATGTAAAAATGGACGCCGGGGTCCCGTGTTTCGGCCTTGATGACATTGAATCCATAGTTCATTTGATTATTCAGACAATTTCATGAAACAGGTTCTTAAAATCGCTGTTTTGATTGCCGCAATGGTTTTCATTCAGGTCTGCCAGGGGTGGACTCAAGATTACCAACTGGTGGAAGCCACCGGCAGCGGCACCATTAACTGGACCCGGCGAATTGTTGAGGCAAAGGGGGTGGGCGGATCTTTTCCGGAAGCCACCAATACTGCCGACGGATGGGCGGCTGCATCCCGAAGCGCCAAACGTGATGCCTATTCACACCTGCTCAAAACCGTTGAAAATCTTCGTTTGAGCCGGCACGGCCGGGTGGGGACGCTGGTTGCAGACGATGACCGGATGCTTGCAAAAATAGAGCAGTTGCTGAAATCCTCGGAGGTCGGCAATACGGTTTACCGGTCGGACGGAACAGTGGAACTGGTCCGCCGGATGTCTTTTTCCGGCGCCTTTTCACAGTTGATCCTGCCGGAATCAATTGTTCAGCTGGAGATGAAGAATCTGGGGCGCACCGCCCTGGACCCGGATCACAGGCCGTTTACCGGGTTGGTGGTGGATGCCCGGGGCGTGGATGTAAAGCCTGCCATGTGTTTTGCCATTGTGGATGAGGCGGGACGGGAGGTTTACGGGTCAGCTTACGTGAGTCGGGAATTTGTTGTTCAGCACGGCATGTGCGGTTATGTCACCGATGCCTCGGCCGTGGACCGGATCGGACGGGTGGGGAGAAACCCCATGACAGTAAGGGCTCTGGGCACCAGCAAGGATTCGGATACCGATATTATGATCAGCAACACGGATGCATCCCGGCTGCGCAGTACAGTGGACAACCTGTTTTTTCTCCGGGAATGCCGGGTTATCGTTGTTCGTGATCCGCTCACAAAAAACCCCCGGCAGTAACTGCCGGGGGTTTTGGCCAAACATGGCGGGATGTAGCCCTATTTTTTACAGACCGGCTTTGGACCGGATTTCATCGGCCTTGTTGGTTTTTTCCCAGGCAAAATCCGGATCATTTCTTCCGAAATGTCCGTATGCCGCGGTTTTGTTATAGAAGGGCCGCAGCAGGTCCAGATATTCGGTGATGGCTGCCGGCCGCAGGTCAAATACATCCCGGACGATTTCAACGGCCTTGTCCTCGGCGACGTTGCCGGTGTTGAAAAAATCCACCAGAATGGAAACCGGCTCGGCCACGCCAATGGCGTAGGCCAGCTGGACTTCGCATTTTTTCCCCAGACCGGCAGCAACCAGGTTTTTGGCAATATGCCGGCCCATGTAGCAGGCGCTGCGGTCCACCTTGGAGGGGTCTTTTCCGGAAAATGCACCGCCGCCGTGTCTTCCCATACCGCCGTAAGTGTCGACGATAATTTTGCGGCCTGTCAGACCGCAGTCGCCCATGGGGCCGCCAACTTCGAATTTTCCAGTGGGGTTGATGAAATATTTTGTTTCATCGCCGATCATCTCCGCAGGCAGCATTTTTTTGATTACTTCCTCGATCACGCCTTCCTTGATCTGGTCGTAGGTGACATCCGGGGTGTGCTGGGTGGAAATGACCACCGTGTCGATGCGCCTGGGCCGGCCGCCTTCATACTCGATGGTTACCTGGGACTTGCCATCCGGGCGCAGAAAGCCGAGTTCATTGCTTTTCCGGGCTTCGGCCAGCCGCCTGGTGAGCTTGTGGGCGTAGAGAATCGGCATGGGCATGAGTTCGTCGGTTTCATCGCAGGCATAGCCAAACATAAGCCCCTGGTCTCCGGCGCCCTGCTCCTTGTAAAGGCCTTTGCCTTCGTCCACGCCCTGGGCGATGTCCGGCGACTGTTTGTCAATGCTGGTCACAACTGAGCAGGTCTGCCAGTCAAAACCCATGTCAGAGGAGCAATAACCGATATCCTTGATTGCGCTGCGAACCACTTCCTGGAAATCCACCGTGGCCTGGGCCGTGATTTCCCCGGCGATAAAGGCAATCCCCGTGGTTACCAGGGTTTCGCACGCCACCCGGCATCGTTTGTCCTGGGAGAGGAACGCGTCGAGAACCGAATCGGATATTTTGTCAGCCACTTTGTCGGGATGGCCTTCTGTGACAGATTCTGAAGTAAACAGATGAGATCTTTTTGTCATTGAACACTCCTTTTGTTTCAGGTTTATATTTTGATTTGTCCGAATTCTCACTTCATTATAAAAGATGTAGCCGTCAGCCTGCGTTGTCCACCTGCGGATTTAAAATAATGTTGTCAATCAGGCGGGTCTCGCCCACCTTGACGGCCAGCGCCATCAGTGCGGGCCGGTCAATGATTTTTTGACCCTCCAGGGTGTCCGGATCGCACACGGCGATGTAATCAATATCTGTTTCCGGGGCCGGGCCGATGATCTTTTCAACCGTTTCAATCA
>JAIPES010000071.1 GCA_021737045.1 Desulfobacteraceae bacterium
AAATCACTATAACAAAAACCGAGCAAAAAACAAAGTAAAAAATTGAAAAATACTATTATTTTTAAAAAAATCTTCAGATAAACCTAATTTTATAACATACTAAAATTTTGTGTTTTTATTGTTTTCGTTCACTCACTAACTTCAAAAAATTTGCTGTTAATGCTCGGTCCCGGGCTTTGGTCAGGGAAGAACACTGCCAAGGAAGCCCAAGGGCGGGGTCGGTTTGTAAGCGACATTGAGCGAAAAAACCGACCCCGACCGCAGGGCTTCCTTCCTATAACTTTTATCAGATAAGACAAAACCGGATGCGATGCAAAAGTAAGGGTTTGGAGGGGGGCTTTTGGCCATGGCAATCAAACTACCCATAGCGCAAAAAACTTGCAGAATTTGAAACTTCCGATACCGGTGAGTATTTACACCGGTATCGGAAATGTTTGGCAAACGCCTTTAGTGTCCGAACGAAAACCAGGATTTTTCGTCAAGGTCAAGGACGGCGAAAATTTTAACCGCAGGAATACTCGACGTATTTTGAGGATTAAAATTTGAGCCGGTCGCAGAGATTGGCGGAAAAGACGGTTTTCGTTCAGGCACTCTTTAAACGATCTCCTGGAGGGTGATCTCAAAGTTGAGATCCTTGCCGGCCAGAGGATGATTGGCGTCCAGGGTGACTTTTTCCTCGCCCACGTTGGTCACCGTGACCGTGACCTTCTGGCCGTCGGGCTGCTGGAGTTCCAGCTGCTGGCCGGGCTCGGGATCAATGTGTTCGGGAAACTGGGTCTTTTCCACCTCGATGACCATATCGTCTCGGTATTCGCCGTAGCCTTTTTCCGGCGGAATCGTGGCTTCCTTGGTTTCCTCGGGCTGCATGCCCACAACGGCCTCTTCCACACCGGTGATAATGTTGCCGGAACCGATCTCGAACTCCAGGGGGTCGCGGCCTTCGCTGGAATCAAATACCGAGCCGTCATCGAATTTGCCCTTGTAATGAATCTTGACGGTATCGCCTGATTTCGCTTGTGTCATGAATGCTCCTTTTGGTTTGAAAATTAAACAATTCTATATTTTCGTTACCATAAGAAGACTTGGCCGGCTACGCAACCCCTGAAACCGGATTTTTCTTTTCAGCAACAACAGAGCTTCCGGACAACCTTCCAGAATAACGGAAAATACACTTCCCCCACCTCCGGATTCCATTGACAGGAAGATTCAATTCAATCATTATTATATTTTTAATCACCTGAGACAACAGCCTGTTACGGAGCCGCAAATGGCCGAAGCTGAAAACACAACCGATCCGGCGTCCGGAATACGCCGCTTCTTTGACATTCACCCCCCGGTATTCTGGCCCACGGTGATTCTGCTCGTTGTTTTCATCTCCATCACCCTTGGAGTGGGCAAACCCATGGAGCGGATCTTTTCCGCCATCCAGACAAATGTGTCCGATTATTTCGGGTGGTTTCTGATCCTTTCGGTAAACTGCTATCTTTTGATCATGCTCTATATCGCCCTGGGCAAATACGGCAGCATCCGCCTGGGCGGCAAAAACGCGGTGCCGGAGTTTTCCCGCACCGCCTGGTTTGCCATGCTGTTTTCCGCGGGCATGGGCATCGGCATATTGTTCTGGAGCGTGGCCGAACCCATCTATCATTTCACAAACCCGGATTTCGGCGGGGCCGACACCATGGAGGCCGCGGGCAATGCCATGCAGGTGACCTTTCTGCACTGGGGGCTTCACCCCTGGGGCATTTACGCCCTGGTGGGCATGTCGCTTGCCTTTTTCAGCTTTAACCGAAACAAGCCCCTGGCCATCCGCTCGGTTTTTTATCCTCTGCTCGGCGAGCGTGTCTACGGCCCCATGGGCGATGCCATTGACGTGCTGGCCGTGCTTTCCACCATGTTTGGTCTGGCCACCTCTCTGGGCTTCGGGGTCCAGCAGATCAATGCCGGGCTGCACCATTTGTTCGGCCTTCCCGATACCATCTACATCCAGATGATTCTTGTGGCCGTGATCACAAGCGCGGCTGCCATGTCCGTGGCCTCGGGCCTGGACCAGGGGGTCAAACGATTGTCCGAGCTCAACATGAACCTGGGTGCCGTGCTTTTGGTTTTTGTGCTCATTGTCGGTCCAACCCTTTTTATCCTGGACACTTATGTGGAAAATATCGGGGTGTATTTGAATGATTTTTTCAAAATCAGCTTCTGGGCCGAGGGCTACCGGCAGTCGGACTGGCAGAACTCCTGGACCATATTTTACTGGTCCTGGTGGATTTCCTGGTCGCCGTTTGTGGGCATGTTTATCGCCCGGATTTCCAGGGGCCGAACCTTGCGCGAATTTGTGCTGAGCGTGCTCATCGTCCCGTCGCTGCTCACGTTTTTATGGCTGACCACTTTCGGCGGCTCGGCCCTGTTTCTGGAGCTTGGCGAAGCGGGGAGCATGGCTGCGGCGGTCAAGGAAAACATTGCTATTTCCATCTATGAACTTTTGGGCAATTTTCCGTTTGCCATTGTTGCCAATTTTGCCGCCATCCTGCTGGTGGTCAGCTTTTTTGTCACTTCGTCGGATTCCGGCTCCCTGGTGGTGGATACCTTTACCTCGGGCGGCAAGCTGACATCTCCGGTGACCCAGCGGATTTTCTGGGCGTTTCTGCAAGGGGCGGTGGCTGCGGTGCTGCTGTTCGGCGGGGGGTTGGACGCGCTTCAGACCGCCTCGATCACCACGGGCCTGCCCTTTGCCGTGGTGCTTTTGCTCATGGGCTGGAGTTTGACAAAGGGCCTGGAAAAAGAATACCAGTCCGAGCGCATACGCGCCCGGGACATGGAGCGGGAAAGCTACCAGCAGCTCATCCAGGATCTGGTCGACAAAAAAGCCGCCGGCAAGGTCGGCTCGGGAAATCAAAACCCGGAGAATCAAAACAGGGAAGGCCAATAAACCATGAAAACCATCAAGCATATTCTGGTGTGCCTGGATCTAACGGATATTGACAAGCACCTGATCCATTACGCATCCCTGGCCGCGCGGGCATTTCACGCAGACGCCGTGACATTTATCCACGTGATCCAGGCCTATGATCTTCCCAATAAAAGCAGCAAATCGTTTCCGGATGTCAAAAGCTCGCTCAATGCCATGATCCGCGATGAACTCGACAGCAGAATCGATGAAAAATTCCGCAATAGCGTCTCCACCCGTATCGAAACCCGGGTGGCTGAAGAAGATGCCGCAGACGAAATTCTGTCTTTTGCCGGAGAAATGGATACGGACTTGCTGCTCATAGGGCAGAAATACGGCGAAGACCGGAAGAAACGATACGGCGGCGAGCTGTCGGCGAAATCGGAATGCGATATCCTGTTCGTGCCCGAAGACCCGCCCCTGGAAATCGGCCGGGTGCTTTGCGCAATCGATTATTCCAAGGCGTCAAAAGCAGCCTTTGACAGGGCCCTGCACCTGCATCGCCAGCAAAATGCGCATCTTGTCTGCTATTACATCCAGGACAGCACCCGCAGCTATTTTCCCTCCTCCACCCAAAAAAGCGCAAGCCAGAACCTCAGCCGGGCCGAAACCCGGCATCAGGAACTCATGGAGCAATTCGGACTGGACCCGGAAGCCTTTCCCTGCAGAATCGACGCATCCGAGGCCCTCACCAGCGAAGGGGAAAAGCTCTACAATGCCGCAGAAGATGACAACGCGGATCTGATCATCGTGGGTGCGGCCGGGGATACGGCCACCGAAACCTCACTTCTGGGCAACATCACCGAAACCCTTCGGCGCATGGAAAAAGCAATCCCGGTCATGATCGTCAAAGACCGGGATAATAAAAAGTTTTTCGCTCAGCTGCTTTCGTGAAAAAGCGCTCACATCACAAATCTGTCCGGCAGGCCTCATCTTCGCCCGGGGATTTGCGGAAAAAATAAAATCCCAGGGCAATCAGGGGAATGGCCACGACCAGGCCGAACAGGGGCAGCACGGTAAATCCGATAATCAAAAATACCAGGCCCAGGGCCAGGAAAAAAATGCCAAGCACGCGGCCGAATGTTTTTTCATCCCGGCAGGCCCGGCTTAATTGTGCAAATTTACCCATTTTCACTTCCTCCCGTTGTGGTTGCAGGCCCTGCTGCCGGCAGGGCAGCCGCCAGGCCGTTTCAATCTCTCTTACTTTAAAAGATAATCCCGCGGCGGACTGCGTCAAGCAGCCTGCCGCCAAAAGCCCACACAAATCCGACCGCCGCCTCCACTCTGCGGTTGACGAAAAACCACAAAATCCTGTATATTTAAAAACCTATGGCCAATTCAATCATCATCACAATACCGCATTGTTCCGCCAGGGTGCCGGGGGAGATCCGGGAGCAGATGGCGCTTTCCGACGCGGAGATCCGGGATGCCGAGGATTTCGGCACCGCGGAAATCTTTGCGGCCATGCCGGTAAAGACGATTTTGCCGGCTGAATGGAGCCGGCTGGTGGCGGATTTGAACCGGGCGCCCGACAGCCGGGGACCCAAGGGCATCGTGGCCGAAACCGACTACAGGGGCCGGCCGGTGTACCTGCCCGGCCGATACCCGGACGCAGACGCCGTGGAAGAGCGCGTCCGAAAGTATTACCACCCCTGGCATGAAAAACTGGCCCGCGCGGTATCCGACCCGGATGTCAAATGCCTGTTCGACTGCCATTCCCTGAACGGCACCGCCCCGGCTGACGCCCCGGACGCCGGAAAAAAACGAAAAGATATCATCATCAGCAACAACGGCGACACCAGGGGCAGGCCCCGCCCGGGCCGCGGCCCGGTTTCCTGCCCGGCCGAAATCATGGATCAGATCCGATCCGACCTGGAAGCAGCCGGGTTTTCCGTGGCGGTCAACAACCCCTACCAGGGCGGCTACATCACGGTACACTACGGAAAACAGCTCATGGCCCGCGGCGGCTTTGCCGTCCAGATCGAAATGAACCAGGACCTGTACATGGCCCCGGGCGCCCTGCGCCCGGATAGGGATAAAGTGGATGAAATAAGCCGAAAATTTGAAAAAATGGTGACAACAGATTGGTGACAGGTGACGCGTGACGGGTGACGGGAAAGGAATGGTGACGCGTGACGGGTGATAGGTGACAAAAGAGCGGTGACAGGTGACAGGTGCCGCGTGACAGGTCTCTTGCCACCTGCCACGCGTCACCTGTCACCGTTTTTTTGTCACCCGTCACCTGTCACTCGTCACCTGTCTTTTTGAACCTTGAACCTTGAACATTGAACCTTGAACATTCTAAAAACCCTAACCGATTACCTAACCGCCCTCCGGGCCGAAGCCGAAGACGCCCACAACGCCCCTCCTGCGCCCCGGCCCGGCCCCTGTGAGGCGGCCGCAAACCAGGCCTGGATCGGCGTGGATCTCGACGGCACCCTGGCCTGGTATGACCCGTGTATCTCCCTTGCCGAAATCGGCCCGCCCGTGACCGTGATGATGGACCGGGTCCGGCAGATGCTGGCTGATGGCTGGCGGGTGAAAATATTTACCGCCCGGGCTTCAGACCCGGAGCAATTGGTGCTGATCCAGCAATGGCTCCGCAGCCACGGACTGCCGCCCCTGGAAATCACCAATGCAAAGGATTTTAACATGGTCCGGCTCTATGACGACAGGTGTGTACAGGTGGAGCCCAATACCGGCAGGATCATTGCCGGCGATGACCCGCAGCAAACAAATGAGAATGATAAATGAGATATTTATACTACATCCTCGGCATATTCATTCTGGCCACGGCCGTATTTGCCTTCATCGGCCGGGACCGCGCCTCGGTGGAAGTCTCCAGACCGGCCCTGGTGATCAACGACCGGATCATCACGGAAGCCGAATTAAACAAGCGCCTGGCTGACAAGCCCCATGACATGACAGAAGAGCAGTACATTGATTCGCTGATCATGCAGGAGCTTTTGATCCAGGAGGCCCTGGACCGGGACATCCACCAGGAGGAGTCTTTCCGCAGGTCGGTGGAAAGCTTCTACGAGCAATCCCTGGTCAAAACCCTGCTGGACCGGAAATACCAGGATTTCAGCCCGGAAGTGAGAGACAAAGAGGTGGAGGAATACAAGCGTCTGTCCGGCATGGAAATTCAATTTACCCGGCGCACCTACAACACCCGCACAGAGGCGAAAAACAACAAAAACCCGTCCGGGGTCCAAACAAAAACCTCGCCTTTTGTTTTTCTGTCAGACAATCTGCGGTTTATTTTTTTGAACCTGGCGCCCGGGCAGACATCCGCGCCCCGGCAGACAGATGAGGGCTATGTCACATACCGCCTGGATCAAACCCGGCCGCTAAAAAAAACCACGCCAGCAGCCGATATGGATACACAGCGCATCAGAAATCTCATTGCCGACCAGAAACAGGAACGGCTCTATGACCGGTGGGCGGCAAACCTCAGACAGCAGGCAGATATACGGAGGCCCAGATGAACGCGACCCGGTACCGAAGACGCAACTATTTCATCAACAAGGAATACCAGGGCCGGACCATTTTCCATTACTTTCTGCTGATTTTGGCCGGCAGCATCCTGTTTTCCCTGGTTTTCAGCTTTTTTTCATCCAACACCATATCCATTGTCTACGAGGACTATCACCTGAAGCTGGGCACCACCCCGGGCATCCTGATGGACCGGATCTTCAGCGCCCAGTGGTTTTTCATCGTGGTCTGCGGCATGGCCGTGATTTTGATCACCCTGTTTTTGACCCACCGGGTGGCCGGGCCGTTTTACCGGTTTGAAAAAAGCCTGGATACCATGCTGGAAAAAGACATTTCCGGAAACATCCACCTGCGGAAAAAAGACGAGGGAAAGGGCGTGGCCGAGCGATTAAACCGGTTTAACACCATGCTGGCCACGCACCTGAGCGCGGTGGAGGCCGCAAACAAAGAAATCCGCCAACTGGCCGAAGAACAAAACAATCCAGACCCCGAGGTCCTTGAAAGCATCTCTGAAAAAAGCCGTCGGATCGACGCGCTGATCAACGAATTTACCTTTACCCGCCAATAGGCGGCAGGGACCGGACCTTTTCATGAAGCCGTTTTTATCCATCAGCGCGTTTGTTTTCATCTTCCTGTCCGCCTGGCCGCTGCCGGTGCATGCAGATGAACTCCAAACCCGGTTTGCAGCGGTTGAATACGACAACCGCGACGCGCTAAAGGATTTCAATTACGCGCTATACGTGGGCAGGCTCAAAAACCGGATCAAAACAGGAGACACCATAGAAGACGAAGTTGCGGGCAAGATGGATTTCATCGTCAACCGGGTCATGCGGATACTGGAAATGTATTTGCACGACCTGAATTTTAAAATCGTGATCCGCGGCTCCAAAAGCGGGGTGCAGGCGGATTTCAAGCGCCTCTACAACAGGGATGTCAAATACATCGCCTTTTACTCGCCATCGGAAAACACCGTGTTTTTTTCCGCCAAAAATGCAAAGCTCACTGTTGTGGCCCATGAAATCGGCCACGTGGTGGCAGAGCACTACTTTGATATCTCCCCGCCGCCCAGAATCCACGAAGTCATGGCCCAGTACGCGGAAAAACACATCACCGACTAAGCCGCTCCAGCCGGTTTTTCACCCCCTGGTTGTCCGGGTCAAGGACCAGGGCGGCTTCGTATTTTTCCTCTGCCTTGTAAAAAATGCCCTGATCCCGGTACAAATCCCCGAGCAGGATGCGGACCCTTGCATCTTCGGGCAGCAGGGACGCCGCCCTTTCCAGCACGCCCATGGCCTGGCGGGTTTGGCCCTGTCTGTGAAAAAACCGGTAAACATCATACACATGGCCTCGCTGAAACGGCCGGCCCTGCTCCATCAAATCCAGGGCCCGGCGGTATTGCGCGGCAGCCTTGCCGGTTTTTCCCATATCCGCCAAAAAACCGGCATAGCGGATCACGGCTCCCGGTAGATCCGGCACGGCTTCAGCGGCCTGTTCCGGAGGTATTCCCCGGGCGGAAAGGGTGGCCAGCACCGTGTCCATCACCGCATCGTCTAACCGCACCGCCTTTTTCAGCATTTCAATGCCCTCGGCCCGCCTGCCGGCAGACACCAGCAAAGCACCGTATTCCAGGGCATTATCCGGATTGACCGGGTCATGGGCCACGCTTCTTTCAAGCACTTGCAAAGCTTCCTGCCGGCGGCCGGCCTGGGCCAGAAACAACCCGTAACGCTTGTAGTAAACCGCTTTGACCGGATTTTTGGAAATGGCAGCCAGAAACGCGGATTCTGCCCGCCCGCGCTCATCGAGCATCCATGCCGCATCTGCCCGGGCAAAATCATACCGGGCGTTAAAAGGGTCAAACATGGCCGCCAGCGCCGCTACACGGGCAAATTTTTCCAGATCCGCCCCGGGCATGTCCGTACGAATGTTGTGATCCTTGATATGCCCGTAGTAAAAACTGCCAAGAACGGCAGAGACGTTAAACGCCGCTGTCAGCACCAGAACGCATCCCACAGCGGCAGCCACGGCCCGGCCTTTCGCGGCGGAAAAGGTTTTTTCCTTCAGCAAGGTGGCATCTCCGGCCATCTGGATGCGCGTATGCGCGGCAGACACGGCCAGTGCGAGCAGAAAGAAAAACCACAGCCCGTTTGCCCCAATCTGCAGATTAAAATCCGAAAAGCTGTGAAACAGCAGGGCAATAATGCCCGTGACACTGCCGATGCAGATATAGACCGCATACGGATCCCTTCTGCGGGCATAGGCGCGGAAAATTTTGTGAAAAACCGCGGCCATGAATCCGAACACCAGCACCAGTCCGATCACCCCGCCCTCGGCCGCAAGCTCCAGGTAGTCATTGTGGGCGTGGTCCACAAAATGATTTTCCCCGATGCTCTGATACGGTCGGTAAATGTCGGCAAACGTGCCAAATCCCGCCCCTGCGGCACTATATTCGCCAATGATTTCCCCGGTGTCGCGCCAGTAATCCAGCCGGGTGTTCTCCACCCGGCCCTGGGCGTTTTGCAGTTCGGCAAACCGTTCAAAAATCATGTCCCAGCCAAACCAGGACACCGACAAACACACCAGGATCACCACCAGCACCGTCAGCGGGGTGCCGCCCCGGGAAATCCGGCGCCTGGAAAGCAGAAAGGCAAACAGAAAAAACGCCAGGCAAGTGCTGATAATCCCGCCCCGCGACAGGCTCAGAAAAATCGAGGAAGCGATCAAAAGGGCTGCCGCGCCGATCAGAATATGGATGTTGCCCTTCTGCCGTCCGAATATCTCAACCAGATCCTTGACAACAGAGCCGTTTCCCAGCCGGGGCCGGTAGAAAAAAAACAGGGCCAGCACCACCGGAAAAATCATCTCCATTAATCCGGCATAGTGATTGTGGCAGACATAAGGCCCTACAATCATGGAATTGACCGGCACATGGCGCACCCACAGCGCCATGTCTTCTGTGAGATACAACTGAAGAATCGAGGAAAAGGCCAGCAGGGCCCCGAAAACCGTAACAACAAAAACGGTTTTTTTGAGCAAAGCCTTGCGGGTGAGCAGCTGAACGGCCAAAATGTAGAAGGCCGCGTAAGCCGCATACCGGAAAAAGGCCTGGATTGTGGCCCGGGGATGGACCGAAAGGGTCATCCAGGCGCCATCTCCCCTGGCAAAAGCAGCCTGCTGCTGGATTTCAAAAGAAGCCGGCGAAATCAGGCCCACCAACGCAGGCGGCAGCGGAACAACCTGAAGCAGGATAAACCCGAGAAACAAAAACAGCCAAATCCCGCCAGGCACTTCATGAAATTTTCCCTCACCTGCCGCCACCTGGATGGAGAACAAAAAAAGCGCTGCAAAAACAGCGCCTTCCATAACCGCATACGACCACGCCTCAACCGTGCCAAAAGCCAGAGGCGCAAAAATCAGCACAAAAAAAAACACCCGCGTACAGTATTTATCCACCCGAATCAACAACCACCAATCCGAAAAAAAGTGTTAAGTGTTAAGTTTTAAGTGTTAAGACTTAAGCGTTAATTACGTTTTTCTGATTTTACTTAACACTTAACACTTAAAACTTAACACTTTGCTACGCCGACGAATAGTAATAGTCGCTGTAATTGTAATAATATCCGCTCTTTTTCGCATCAAAACCGTTTAACACAATGCCGGTAATGTTTGCCGACACTTCCCCGAGCTTTTTGATTCCCTTGTCCAGCATTTCATAGCGGGTCTCGCCGGCCTTGGCCAGCAGCATGACCCCGTCGGCCTTCCGGCTCAGGATCATGGCATCAGCCACCCCGAGGGGCGGGGCATCCATGATGACCATGTCGTATTTTTCCTTTACTTTCTCCAGCAGAACATCGAGTCTGCCGGAAGACAGAAGCTCGGAAGGATTGGGCGGCACAGGACCGGATGTCAGAATATCCAGGTTGGCGATGACCTGCCGGGTGATCAGATCCTTGGATGCATTGCCGGCCAAGTAGGCGCTTAAGCCTGTATTGTTTTCAATCTGAAAATAGGCATGCACCTGGGGCCGGCGCATATCCCCGTCGAGCAGCAGCACCTTTAACCCGTTTCTGGCCATGGACACGGCCAAACACGAGGCCACGGTGGACTTGCCCTCTTTTGCGCCCATGCTCGTGACCAGAAGCGACCGGGGCGGTCCGTCTGCGGCAGACAGCAAAATGGAGGTTCTCAGGTTCTTGAAACTCTCTGAAAGCCCGGAACTTTCCTGGGCAAGCACAAAATCCACCACAGAAGTATTTTTATCCCGGTGCCGGTCAATGGCCCCGAGCACCGGCAGCTCGAAACGCTCCTCAATATCTTCCGGGCTTTTTGCCGTGTTGTCCAGGTATTCAAAGAAAAACGCCAGGCCCACCCCGCCAAACATCCCCAGGATCAGCCCAAGCAGAACGTTTCGCTTTTTTCCCTGGGGCACGGGCATTTCCGGCATTTTGGCTTTTTCAATGACCCATACGTTCACCGACTGGTTTCTCTCAGTAAGCCCCTTTTCCTCCATGCGCTTGATCAGGGCGTCATAGAGATATTTGTTGGTCTCAACCTTTCTTTTAAGAATATCGAGCTGGATGGAACGCTCATTTAGCCTGGCGGTCTCAAACTTGGTCTGCTCCAGCATGTTTCGAAGCTGCTCTTCCTGGGCCTCTGCAAGCAGATATTCGTTTTCCACGGTTTTCACTGCTTTTTGCAGCTCTTTTTGCTTGGTCTGCTCCAGTTCCTTCAGCTCGTTTTGGGCCGCGATCATCCGGGGGTGCTTGGGCCCGAATTTCTTGGACAGCTCTGATATTTTCTGCCTGGATTCCAGGATCTTCTCGTTAATGGAATCCACGGACGCGTCATCTGCGATCACGGAAATGGATTCCAGCTCTGCCGGGCTTTTGCCCTTTACCTGGTTGTAAATGGTTTCCAGCTCTTTGCGGCGGGCTTCTGCGCGGGTCAGTTTTTCGGAAAACTCGGCCAGGCGCTGGGGCAATATGGCCAGGCGGTCTTCGATGGTGACAATGTTGTGTTTCCTTTTGTACTCATGCAGGGCCTGCTCGGATTCTTCCAGCTTTTTGCGCTGCTCCTCGGCCTTTTTTTTCATCCATTCGATGCTGTGATTCGACATCTCCATGCGCATGTCCAGGAGCTGGTCAATATAGGCCTGGGCCACGGTATTGGCGATCTTCATGGCCAGCACCGGATTGGGGCAGGCATAGCTGATCGACACCACCCGGGTGTTTTCAATGGGTGTGACCGAGATGCTCTGGCGCACAACGGACTGCATGATATCAGCCTTGGAGGGCGGACTGCTGGCGGCCTGATGCGCGGCTTGCGCAGAAGACGGCTCCTGCTTGCCCGACAGCAAGGCTTCAATGCCGATAACCTCCTTAAACGACTGGTATGCACCGGCAATCCAGCCCCGCACCGCCTGGCCGATGGAGCGGTCTTCCTCCCTTCCTTCCGGGAAATAAGCCTCATGCATCTGCTCAGCGCCGATGGCGTCCACAACTTTTTCAGCCACGCCCTGGCTTTTAATGATCTGGGTCTGGGTGTGCAAAAATTCCGGGTCATAGCCGGAATAGCCGTCATAGCGGTGGCCGGTCAGGGAATAAGCCACATTGCGCTCGATCACCGCCCGGGCGGCTGCCTGGTACACGGGCCTGGATGTGGCCGTAAACGTGGCCAGCACGGTAACCAGCACAGTAATGACAAAAAAGGTGATGACCGTGCTTTTGCGCCGGGCCACGACCCGCAGATAATCGCGAAGATGGATTTCTTTTTCAGTCATAATTCAAAACAATAGACTCGTAAAAAGTGATGGCACCGTAAAAAGTCTGATTTCAGATGGTGCCGTAAAAGGTTCAAGATCAAGGCTTGCGCAATTTCGAAGAATGCAGCGTACTTAGCTGTACGTGAAATTCTGAGAAATTGCGCGTAACGCAGATAGTGAACCTTTTACGGCACCATCAGAAGAAACTCTCGGGTACCACGATGACATCGCCGGCCTGGATCTGTTCATCCATGCTCACGTTTTCCAGCACGGTCTTTTCCCCGTCAATCTCCCGGATGATCCGGACCTTGTTCTTGTTGGCAATATCGGAAAACCCCTCTGCCTTGGCAATGGCCTTGATCACGGTCGTGCCGGATTCAAGCTGGTAGGCATTGGGTTTGGCCACCTCACCGGTGACATAAAAGGAGTCTGCCTTGGAAATATAGATGTTGTCGCGGTCCTGGATTTGAAGATTGAGGGAAGTGTCGCCTTTTTTGATCAAGCGGTCCAGATCAATGACGATCCGGTCCCGGCCATCCTCGGACGGGATGTCGCGCTTGATCACGGCTGTGCTGCCCACATCCTTTGTCAGACCGCCGGCCTTGGAGACAAATTCCAGAAAAGTCACCGGCCCCCTTAACTCATACTGGCCGGGCTTGTTGACCTGGCCGAGGATGATGGCGTTTTTGCTCCGGTATTCCTCGATGAACACGTCCACCTGGGGACTGACAAGATAACCGTCTGCCAGCAGGTCCTGGAGCTTCTGAGCCACTTTGGAGACCGACATTTCCGCCACATCGACCCGCCCCAAAAGCGGCATCCGGATGGTATCATCGGCGCTCACCCGGACGGTGGTGCTCAGGTCCGGATTCTCATAGACATTGATTTTCAAAACATCACCGCTGCCGACCCTGTATTCGTCGACAGACTCCACCGGCCCCGGTCCCTCGGCTGTCAGCACGGCCGGCACCAACAGCAGGACAAACAGGTAAAACAATTTTCTTTTCATAAATGGCAATACTATAAAGTCAGTTCAATGGATAATGAGACCGTGTTGTTTTCAAAGTCAAACACTTCAAAATTGGAGTCCCGTTTGGAGAAATAATAGCCCAGAGACACTTGCATCCAGTCCCTGGGTTCAAAAATCAAGGACGGACCGATGCGGTAAGTGTCGTCTTCCCGCTCCCGGGTCACGCCGGCAATGGTGAATTCACCCTGGTATTCGTCCCGGTAATAGAGCATGTTCATGGTGGCCGACCACTTGGGCGTAAAACGCTGCATGAGCGAAAAATTGCTTCCGGTGGTCAGCACGGCAAAAGCCATGTCAATGGAGGATTCCGTGTACCGGTGATAAGCGGTCAAAGAGGCGTTCCG
>JAIPES010000072.1 GCA_021737045.1 Desulfobacteraceae bacterium
TTGAACCTTGAACCTTGAACCTTGAACCTTGAACCTTGAACCTTGAACCTTGAACCTTGAACCTTGAACCTTGAACCTTGAACCTTGAACCTTGAACCTTGAACCTTGAACCTTGAACCTTGAACCTTGAACCTTGAACTTTCAACCCTGACCCAAGGATTTGCCCCATGCTCGGAGACGTCTTGTTAATTGAGGAAAAGCACAAGCAGGCAGCCGCCCGGATCGCAGATTATATCCTGGCCGACCGCCAGACCGGAACCATCATTGCCATCTCAGGCGAGTCCGGATCGGGCAAGTCCGAACTGGCCCATTGCCTGGGCCGGGTGCTGAAAGACAGGGGCTTTGCCGCCAAGCTGGTGCATTCGGACAATTATTACCTCACCCTGCCAAAAGACCGCAACGACTGGCGCAAGGCTAACGGGGCAGAGGCCATCGGGCTAAACGAGTACGACTGGGACCGCATTCATCAGACCCTGGAGGATTTCAGGCGCGGCCGCACCGCGCAGATGCCGTGTATCGACCTGATCACCGACCAGGTCGACACCCTGACCACGGATTTCTCACAAATGGATATGCTGGTGCTCGACGGTCTGTACGCCATTGCCGCAAAAAATATCCATTTCCGCGTTTTCATCGATCTTACCTATCACGAGACCAAAAAGGCCCAGCTTGTGCGCGGCAAGGAAAAGGTGGATGACTGGCGCATGACCGTGCTGGAGCACGAGCACCGGGCCGTGGTCTCCATAAAAAACAAGGCGGATCTTATTGTCACGGGAGCATACGAGGTTAAACCCGCATAAAAGAAAAAGGATTGCATAAACCATGAAAATCTGGCCCGGAACCCCGTTTCCCCTGGGTGCCGTTTATGACGGGGCAGGCACCAATTTCTCCATTTTTTCAGAAATCGCTGACCGGGTGGAGCTCTGCCTGTTTGACGAAAGCGGCGGCGAGACCCGGGTGGATTTGCCCGAGGTCACGGGATTCTGCTGGCACGGATATCTTCCCGCAGTGGAGCCCGGCCAGGAGTACGGCTACCGGGTCCACGGCCCCTGGGAGCCGGAAAAGGGCCATCGCTGCAATCCGGCAAAGCTTCTGCTTGATCCCTATGCCAAGGCCCTTGCCGGCCATGTCCAATGGGATGAGGCCGTGTTTCCCTATCCCTTTGCAGAAGGTTCGGAGGTGAAAAGCGATGTTGACAGCGCGCCCTTTGTCCCCAAGTGCGTGGTTCACCAGCCCCATTTTGACTGGACCGGCGACCGCCGCCTGCATCTTCCATGGCATGAATCCATCATTTACGAAACCCATGTCAGGGGTTTTACCATGCAGCACCCGGATATCCCGGAAAACCTGCGCGGCACCTATGCCGGCCTGGCCCACCCGGCCGCCATCGAGTATTTCCAGGATTTGGGCATCACGGCCGTGGAACTGATGCCGGTGCACAAGTTCATCCACGACAAGCAACTCGTGGACAACGGGCTTTCCAACTACTGGGGGTATAACTCCATCTGCTATTTTGCCCCGCACGACCAGTATGCCGCAGACCGCCGCCCCGGCGGGGTGGTCTCCGAGTTCAAGCAGATGGTCATGGCCTTTCACCAGGCCGGTATCGAGGTGATCATTGACGTGGTCTACAACCACACCGCAGAGGGCAACCACGAAGGGCCCATGCTCTGCTTCAAGGGAATTGACAACGCCTATTACTACCGGCTCACAGACGATGCCCGCTATTACATGGACTATACCGGCTGCGGCAACACCTTAAACATGCGCCATCCCCACACCCTTCAGCTGCTTATGGATTCGCTCCGTTACTGGATTGAGCAGATGCACGTGGACGGGTTCCGATTTGACCTGGCCTCGGCCCTGGCCCGGGAACTGCACGATGTGGAGCGGCTGTCGGCGTTTTTCGACATCATTCAGCAGGACCCGGTGATCAGCCAGGTCAAGCTCATTGCCGAGCCCTGGGACGTGGGCGAAGGCGGATATCAGGTGGGCAAGTTTCCGCCCCTGTGGTCGGAGTGGAACGGCAAGTACCGCGACTGTATGCGCGACTACTGGCGCGGCGAGGACCAGGTGCTGGAAAAGCTGGCCTCGCGGTTTACCGGCAGCTCGGATCTTTATGAGAACACCTCCAGGCTGCCCTATGCCAGCATCAACTTCATCACCGCGCATGACGGATTCACCTTAAACGATCTGGTCTCCTACAATGAAAAGCACAACCAGGCCAACGGGGAGGACAACAATGACGGCGAGGACCACAACCGCTCCTGGAACTGCGGGACCGAAGGTTCTACATCCGATCCGGATGTCCTGAAGCTGCGGGCCCGTCAGCAGCGTAATTTTTTGACCACATTGTTTTTGTCCCAGGGCGTGCCCATGCTTTTGGGCGGAGATGAAATGGGCCGCACCCAGCAGGGCAACAATAACGCCTATTGCCAGGACAATGAGATTTCCTGGTATGACTGGGAAAACGCGGATTCGGATTTGCAGGCGTTTTGCCGCAAATTGATTGCCTTCCGGCGGGACCACCCGGTGTTCTGCCGCCGCCGCTGGTTCCATGGCCGCCCCATTCACGGAAGCGAGGTCAAGGACATTGCCTGGTTTAACACCGACGGCCGGCAAAAGGCAGAGGATGAGTGGGATGACGCATCCGCCAGGACCCTGGGGGTTTTTTTAAACGGCCAATCCATTCCCAACCCCTATATCAAGGCTGATCCGGTAACCGATGACAGCTTCTACATTATTTTAAATGCCCACCACGAGGCCCTGGACGTGAACCTGCCCGGGGAAAAATGGGGCAGCGGCTGGTTCCGGATAATCGACACTGCTGCAGGCGGTTTTGTGGAAGACGAAAACCGGATCGAACCCGGTGGCCAAATCCGGCTGGAGGGTCGATCGGTTGTGGCTTTCCGGGTTGAGGAAAAGGAGCCGGACGGGCAATGACGCCGCAAACGGAAAACCACATCCCCCGGGCTACCTATCGCCTTCAGTTTCACCCCGGGTTTACATTTGATCATGCCGTCCAGATCGCAGACTATTTAAGCGCTCTGGGGGTGAGCCACGTGTATGCCTCCCCGTATCTGCAGGCAGCCCCGGGATCCACCCACGGCTATGACGTCACAGACCCGTCCCGGGTCAATGCCGAACTCGGCGGCCAGCCCGGCCATGACCGATTCTGCAGTGCTTTGGCAAATGCCGGCCTGGGCCAGGTCATCGACATTGTGCCCAATCACATGGCCGTATCCCATCCGGCCGCCAACAAATGGTGGTGGGATGTGCTCAAAAACGGCCCTGCCAGCGCCTGGGCCGGGTATTTTGACATTGACTGGAATCCCCCGGAAAACCGCATGGCCGGTAAAATCCTGCTGCCCATCCTGGAAGACCAGTACGGCCGGGTCCTGGAAGCCGGCAAAATCCGGGTGGCGGTTTGCCCGGAACATGGCCTTGTGTGCCAATATCACGATCATGTGCTGCCCCTGCGGACCGGTTCTGCGGAAAATATCGCAGACCATGCAGACCCGGCCTGCCGGGCCGCCGCCCTGGCCGATTATTTCAACACCAATGTCAACGCCTTAGACAGTCTCCTGGAAAACCAGCACTACCGCCTGGCCAGCTGGCGCGCCGCATCCGAAGACATCAACTACCGCCGGTTTTTTGCCGTCAATTCTCTGGCCGGGGTGTGCGTGGAAGATCCGGCCGTGTTTGAAGCCACCCAGGCCCGGATTCTTGACTGGACAGCACAGGGCCGGGTTTCCGGCCTTCGCATTGATCATCCCGACGGGTTAAAGGACCCGGAGCAGTATCTTTGCCGGTTGGCAGGCGCCGCCCCGGACGCCTGGATTGTTGTGGAAAAAATCCTTCACCCCGGAGAGGATCTGCCCGGTTCATGGCCGGCTGCGGGCACCACCGGGTATGATTTTTTAAACCTTGTCATGGGCCTGTTTGTGGACCCGGCCAACAAAACCGCTTTCACCGGGATTTACGAAAAATTCACCACCCGCAAAACCAGCTACCCAGACATTGCCCACGCGTGCAAGCACCAGGTCATGGAAGACCTGTTGGGCGCCGAGATTTCCCGGCTGACCCACCGGCTGGCGGGCATCTGCGAAAACCACCGCTGCTTCCGGGATCATACCCGCAAAGAGCTTTCCCGGGCGATTTGCCGGATGCTTGCCTGCATGCCGGTCTACCGCACCTATGTGCGCGAAGACATCCCGGCAGACAGCGCAGACACGCAGGTTATCACCCGCACCGCAGCTGAAGCCAAATCCCGGCAGCCCGAAACCGATCCCCGGCTGTTTGATTTTCTGGCCGATCTTTGCTGCGGCCGGATTGCCGGCGGGGCAGAAACCCAATGGATGCTTTTGTTCCAGCAGGTCTCGGGCCCGGTCACGGCCAAGGGCATTGAGGATACGGCCTTTTACCGGTATCACCGGCTGATCTGCCTAAACGAGGTGGGCGGGGACCCGGAAACCTTCGGCCTGTCTGCCGGGGTCTTTCACGAGGCCATGATTTCCCGGCACAAGAAGTGCCCGGCTGCCATGCTGGCCACCTCCACCCATGACACCAAGCGAAGCGAGGATGTGCGCGCCCGCCTGGCGCTGTTATCCGAGATCCCGGACCAGTGGGGGGCGGCCGTGCGCCGCTGGGCCGCCCACAATGCCATGCACAAGACCGGTCATCTGCCGGATGCCAATATCGAATACCTGTTCTACCAGTCCCTGGTCGGGGCATGGCCCATGGATGCGGACCGGGCCTGCGCCTTTATCCAAAAAGCCGCCCGGGAGGCCCGGGAGTTTACCTGCTGGGAGCAGCCCGATGAAGCCTACGAAGAGGCCCTGCTGGCCTTTGTCCGAAAGCTTCTGGCCGACTCCCTTTTCATCTCCGACTTCCAGGCCTTTGTGGACCCGCTCATCTTCCCGGGCCGGATCAATTCCCTGTCCCAGACCCTTGTCAAGCTCACGGCTCCGGGCGTGCCCGACTTATATCAAGGCACGGAACTGTGGGATTTAAGCCTGGTGGACCCGGACAACCGCAGGCCCGTGGATTTTGCACGGCGCCGCCATATGCTCAAATCCCTCGGAAACATGACCCTGGAGCAGATTCTGGCAGGCATGGACTCGGGCCTGCCCAAGCTTTTTTTAACCAGCCGGGTTCTGGGTTTTCGCACACACCATCCGCATCTGTTTTCTACGGATGCCTCCTATCAGCCGATTCAGGTGACCGGCCCGCACCAGGACCATGCCCTGGCGTATCTGCGCGGAAAACAGGCCGCGGTTATTATACCGCGAATGATCATGAACTTTCCCGGCCATTGGGCCGACACCCGGGCCTGCCTGCCCAACGGCCCATGGGAAAATGTGTTTACAGGCGAGGTGTTTACCGGTCCGGAATTTCTTCTCCGGAAAATCCTTGACGGTTTTCCCGTGGCCCTTTTGGTGAGGACGGAATAGTGAGGGTAAAACAGGTTGAAATAACAATAAATACCATGAAGGGCATGAAGAACACGAAGGGATGGTTAAATTTTTTTTCTTCATGACCTTTTCGATTGATTAGGAACAAGCAAATGCCGGTGATTGAAGTTTGGGCCCCTTTTGCAAAGATTCTGGAAGTGCAGATCAACGGCCGGAAACGCGCACTTGAGCAAAAAGATGACAGCTGGTGGCGCCTGGCCGAACCCATGCCCTCAAAAACAGATTATGCCTTTGTGGTAAACGGCCAGGACCCCGTGCCCGATCCCCGGTCCATGCGCCAGCCCAAAGGCATTGACGGCCCGTCCCAAACACTGGATCACAGTGTTTTTGTCTGGGGCGATGACGGTTTTCAGCCCCGGCCCCTGTCATCTGCGGTGATCTATGAACTTCATGTGGGCACATTTTCCGGGCAGGGCACGTTTGACGGCGTGACCATGCACCTGGATCATCTTCTGGACCTGGGCGTCACCCATGTGGAAATCATGCCGGTAAACGGGTTTTCCGGCACCCGGGGCTGGGGATATGACGGGGTCAATTTGTTTGCCCCCCACGAGGCCTATGGCGGGCCGGAGGGTTTCAAGCGCCTGGTCAACGCCTGCCACGCCAAAGGCCTGGCCGTGATCCTGGATGTGGTCTACAACCACCTGGGCCCGGCCGGCAATTACCTGGATTGCTTCGGGCCGTATTTCACGGATCACTACCAGTCCCCCTGGGGCCGGGCCGTGAACCTCGACGGCGCAGAAAGCCACGAGGTGCGCCGGTTTTTCTGCGACAACGCGGCCATGTGGCTGCGCGACTACCGCGTGGACGGCCTTCGCATCGACGCGGTTCATGGGTTTTTTGATCTTTCGGCGGTTCATTTTCTTGAAGATTTGCGCCGGACTGCCGACCAAATCCAGGCCCAAACCGGCCGTTACAAAATCCTGATTGCGGAAAGCGACTTAAACGACCCCCGCATTGTCCGGCCTGCAGCCGCAGGCGGCCACGGCATGGACGCCCAATGGAGCGATGACTTCCACCATGCTCTCCACGCCGTGCTCACAGGCGAGCAAACCGGGTATTACGCGGATTTTGGAAAACTTTCCCACATTGCCCGGGCTCTGACCCGGGTGTTTGTGTATGACAATCAGTTTTCCGCATTCCGACGGCGTTATCACGGCAGGCCCGTGCACGGCCTTTCCGGGCACCGGTTTCTGGGCTATCTGCAAAATCATGATCAGGTGGGCAACCGGGCCCTGGGCGAGCGCTTAAGCCACCTGATCAGCCCGGGCCGCCTGAAAACCGGCGCAGCCCTCATGCTGCTGTCCCCGTTTGTTCCCATGCTGTTTCAGGGCGAGGAATGGGCCGTATCCACACCGTTTCAGTATTTCACGGATCACTCAGGCCCGGAGCTGGGCGAGGCGGTCAAAAAGGGCCGGTGTAAAGAATTTGCCGCTTTTGGCTGGGACCCGGAACAAATCCCGGATCCCCAGGCCGGTGACACCTTTGCCCGCTGTGTGCTGAAATGGGAAGAAAAACAAAGCCCGCCCCATGCAGAGATCCTGGATTGGTATAGGCAGTTGATCGCGCTGCGCAAAAACCTGCCCGATGCCGCAGACGGCCGCATGGAACGGGTGCAGGCCACAGCCGACGACATCGCCGGCTGGCTGGTCATGACCCGGGGTGCACTCACAGTGGCCTGCAACCTGGCCGGTCATACACAGCTTGTTCCGGTCTCCGGGGCAGACCGGATGGAGATCAGGCTTTGTCCGGCAAAAAATCCGCAAATCACAGCAGCCGGCATTAAACTGCCGGGAGATTGCGTGGCAGTGCTGTATCAGAACCCGGCCATGGAGGAATCAGGATGATCAAAATTCGTTCAAGCGGCATTCTGCTGCCCGTTCAAAGCCTTGCCGCAAAGTATGGCATCGGCGACCTGGGCCCTGCGGCCCGGGAGTTTGTCCGGTTTCTGCACGCCGCAGGCCAGCACGTATGGCAGATCCTGCCCGTGACCCCCACCGAGGCCCAACACGGCCACTCTCCGTATCACAGCCCCTCGGCCTTTGCGTTCAACCCGCTGCTCATCAGCCCGGAGCAGATGGTTGAACACGGCTTTATCGGCAGGGCCGATATCGACGGCATCGCGGAAATCACCGCTTCCCCGGACAGAATCGCCTATGACGCGGCATGGGACGTCAGAAAGGATCTTTTTGCAAAGGCCTTTGAGCTCCATCGCAAAGAGCCGGATTTTGAGGCATTCTGCCGGCAGCACGCCCATTGGCTAGAAGACTATGCCCTGTTTACCGTGCTCACCCGCCAGTACCGGGACCGTTTCTGGCACCAGTGGCCCCCAGGCCTGGTCCGCCGCCAGCCCGACGCCCTGGCGGCCGCATCCCGGCAGCTGGCCGAACCCATTGCCTGGATCTGCTTTCTGCAGTACCTGTTTTACCGCCAGTGGACAGACCTGCGGGATTTCTGCGCCCAGCACGAAATCGGCATCATGGGGGACATGCCCATTTACGTACCCCTGCACAGCGCAGACGTCTGGTGCCGGCCTGAACTGTTCAAGCTGGATCCGGAGTTTCAGCCCGTGGTGGTCTCGGGCGTGCCCCCGGATTATTTCAGCGACACCGGCCAGCTCTGGGGCCATCCCGTTTATGACTGGCAGGCCCATGAAAAGCAGGGCTTTGACTGGTGGATTTCCCGCATCTCCCACAATCTGGACCTGTTTGACATCCTGCGCATCGACCATTTCCGGGGCCTGGTGGCCTGCTGGGAAGTGCCCGCGGCTGATACCAGTGCCTTAAACGGCAAATGGCATGAGGTGCCGGTGCATTCTTTTTTTAAGGCCGTGTACCAGCGCATTTCCGGCCTCTGTCTGGTGGCCGAGGACCTGGGCCATATCACCGCAGATGTCCGGGAAGTCATGGCCCAATACGATCTGCCCGGCATGCGCGTGCTCGTGTTCGGATTCAACGATGATCCGTCCCAAAACCCCAATGCCCCCCACAATGTGGACCCGGCCGGCCTGGTCTATACCGGCACCCACGACACCAACACCGCCGCGGGCTGGTTTGAAAACGAGGCCACGGAAATCGCCCAAAAACGCGCCTCTGCCTATTTCGGCGCAAACCTCACCCCCACCACTTTTGCCCGTCTCCTGGTGCGCGCGGCCATGATGTCTCCGGCCCGCCTCTGCATCCTGCCCATCCAGGACATCCTGGCCCTGGGACAGGAAGCCCGGATCAACCACCCGGCCAGACCAAAGGGCAACTGGCTCTGGCGGCTTACCCCAAACCAGCTCACCGCCGAAGACGCCACCCGGCATCTCACTCTCACCAAAATTTACGGCCGCAAATAAAAGGAGCCGCTTGTGGTGGAGATCTATCCCAGGGTGATGACCGGCCGTATGGTGAAACGTTCCGGGCAAAGCCGGGCCGCATACCTGGCGGCTCACTGGCCGGATTTGCCTCCAAAACCGGCATCATATGCCATCCATTCAGAAGACGCATTTGACGCCGCGGTTACCGCCCTGATCATGGACGTCCATTTCCCGGAGTTTGAAAACTTGCCCCGGGTCGATGATATTGCCCGGCTTGAAGGGGAGATATGGGTGCCCTTTTCATGATTAAACTCTCCGTATAACTCAAATATAGGATATGCTAATATATAGATAGCGCCCGAACGAAAACCAGGAGTTTTTGTCAAGGTCAAGGACGGCGAAAATTTTAACCGCAGGAATACTCGACGTATTTTGAGGATTCAAATTTGATGGCACTGTAAAAAGGCGTTATATTGAGAACGAGATAAACAACAGAATGGAAGAGAAAAGACGTTTTAACCTTTTCTGTAGGCGCCCCCTGGTTCGCCAGGGCGACAGCATTGAAGGCCTTATAAAAAGAGCAGATGCCCTTTTGTACAAAAGCAAGGCAGCCGGCCGAAATTGCGTGACAACCTGCCTGCCGGATGTAGCAGTATGAATCGAAGGCTCAGGAAGTTTTTCATTGAGAAGTGTTTGGGGATTGGTTATCCTAAAAATGGTTTATTTGCCCTTAATTGGAGGTTGGTATGGATATTTCATTACCTTTGGATAAAATGACAAATCTGGATAAAATAGCGGTGATGGAGAAAATATGGGACGATCTTTGCAGAAATCCTGAAGCCATATCATCGCCTGAATGGCACCGGAAAATTTTGCAGGCCAGAGAGCAGGATATAAAGAAAGGGACGGCAAAATTTACAGATTTTGATTGTGCCAGGGAAAGAATCAGGAACAAAACCAAATGAAAATCGAGATACTTGATGCTGCCGAGGAAGATTTAATCGACGGCTTCAAGTTCTATGAAAATCAATCAAAAGGTCTCGGTGATTATTTTCTCGATACCATCTTTTCAGACATAGAATCGCTCCGTGTCCACGCCGGAATTCACGCCCTTTATTTTGGATATCACCGTTTGCTTTCAAAAAGGTTTCCTTTCGCTGTCTATTATCGTTTTCATGATGAAATAATTCGGATTTATGCTGTTTTGGATTGCCGCAGGAGTCCCGCATGGACTAGAAACAGGCTTTCTTGATCTCCGCTGCAAAGGGGCGTTAGACCCTCTTTTATCTGAAGCACCTGGAATCCGCTCCGGGGTTCGTACAGGCGGAATAAATACCGCAATTTACATCCGCAAATAAAAGGAGGCTCCTGTGAGGGCTGTGGCAGTTGACTGGTCCGGCGCAAAAAATCCGGCCAACAAGATCTGGCTCGCCGGAGCCGACCAGGGTTCTCTGATCCGCCTTGAACCCATGCGGTCCCGGGATGAGGCCATCGATGAAGTGATTGGGCACCTTTGTTCCCGCAAAAAGGCCGTTGCCGGGCTGGATTTCGGATTCTCGCTGCCGGCGTGGTTTTTTCGGCACAATGCCTTGTTCAATGTATCCGAGCTATGGGCGCTGGCCGAGCGCGACGGAGAAAAATGGCTCAGCCAATGCTGCCGGCCTTTTTGGGGCCGACCCGGTAAAACAAAGCCTGACCTCGAAGCCCATTTCCGCAGAACAGAGGAGCAATGCAGGCGGACTTTGGGCGTCAGGCCAAAATCCGTGTTTCAGATCGGCGGCGCCGGAGCCGTCGGCACCGGTTCCATCCGGGGCATGCCCTTTCTCCGCAGGATTCAAAACCAGGGCGTTGGCGTCTGGCCCTTTGATACATATGGACTCCCGCTTGTGGTGGAGATTTATCCCAGGGTGATGACCGGCCGTGTGGTGAAACGTTCAGAGCAAAGCCGGGCCGCATACCTGGCGGCTCACTGGCCGGATCTGTCCCCGAAACTGGCATCATATGCCATCCATTCAGAAGACGCATTTGACGCCGCTGTTTCCGCCCTGATCATGGACGCCCATTTCCCGGAGTTTGAAAGCCTGCCCCGGGTCGACGATATTGCCCGGCTTGAAGGGGAGATATGGGTACCGGATCCGCTCCGGCGTTTAAATCCCGTCAAAATCCAAGACCTTGCCTGATATTTCCCATCCTGCCTGAGTCTCGGGCATCCCGAGCTTTTTGCCATTTGCATCGTCAGTATTCCGACCCTGCAGTTTTCCGGAAAACATAGCGGTCATAGGGCATCAGATGATTCCGGGCGGCTTCCGGGATCTGTTCTTTGGCCCCGATCACCAGAAAACCGCTTGGCTTCAGCGCGTTTACAACCCGCTGCAGGGGTTTTTCGTACAGATCCGGCATGTAATAGGTCAGCAGGCTGTTTCGCAGAAAGACCAGATCCAGGTCTTCTGCCGGCGGCGGATCTGTGAGCAGATCCTGCACCCGCCAGTCGATGCCGTTTTTTACCCAGGGCCGCACAATATAGCGGTCTTTTTTCACATTGAAAAACCAGTCGCTCCGCCTTTCCGCATCTGCATCCCGCAGGGCGCCGTTCGGGTATATGCCTTTTTTCGCGCGCTCCAGGTATTGGGGCGCAAGATCGGTGGCGATCATTTTCAGCCGGGGAGGCGTGCTGTATTTTGCGGTAAAGCTTTCCCACAAGATCCGGAAGCTGTAGACTTCTTCGCCGCCGGCGCATCCGGCAGACCAGACCTTTACCGTTTCCGGCTGCCGGGCTGCAAGTTCGGGCAGAACATAGTCTTCAAGGATTTCCCACAACCGCAGGTCCCGGAAAAAGCGTGAAACGGAAACAGTCATCTGCCGCCTGCATTCGGCCCGAAGGCCCGGATCGGCCTCCAGCCGGGCCAGATAATGGTCCATGTTCCGGCATCCCAGTTCCTGCATGTGCCGGACAACACGTTTTTTGACCCCTTTGCGGACCTTGCGGTAGCCATCCCAGGAATAATTCAGAAATGCCAGAAGCATTGCAAACTGCCGGTCATCCAATATCGCCTCCCTGTCCATCATTGCTTGTGCCGGCCAGCGCGCCCGGGCGCACTGGCTTTTGCAGATACCATGATTTTTATCCGGATTTGATCCCGCGTCAAGCAAGGATCAACGGCCCGGAAGAAGTGGCACTGGACAACCAGGGCCATGTCTATGGCGGGACCCGGGATGGAAAAATCATGGGGATTTTTCCGGATGGACAGATGGAGGTTTTTGTTGACACAAAAGGCCGTCCTTTTGACCTTTATTTTGATACGGTCCGAAACCAATTCCTGGATGCCATTCATCCGCACCCCTTTTTAAAGGCGCAAATGGCCAAGTTCCCCAAAGCCGTGTGGCCAGTCGCTTGTGGTGGAGATTTCTCCCAAGGTGATGACCGGTCCCGTGGTGAAACGTTCAAAGCCAAGCCGGGCCACATACCTGGTGGCTTACTGGCCGGATTTGCCTCCAAAACCGGCATCATGAATGCCATTCATTCAGAAGACGCATTTGACGCCGCGGTTTCCGCCCTGGTCATGGGCACTCATTTCCCGGATTTTGATAGCCTGTCCCGGCCTGACGATATCTCCCAATTCCCCGTTTACCCTTGACATCCATGCCAACTTCAGGTGTATATAAATGAATTCACCCTGGTTTTCCAAAAATTCGTATCATGCAATGCACACCACTACATCCGAAAAAAGCGGAAATGCCTGGTAAAAGGATAAAGAGATGAATTTATTATTTGTTGAAGATGATAAAGATATCCAGAAATTATTAAGCATGTTTCTTGAATCTTGGGGCATTGACTTTGATCTGGCCTCAAATGGCAAAGAGGCTGTGGAGCTTGCCGGATCAAATGAAGGCAAATATGATCTTTGCCTTATGGATACGGAGATGCCGGGGATGAATGGGCTTGAAGCAATAAAATATATTCGGAAAAATTTAAAATATTTTCCCATATTATCCACCTCCGGTGATTTCAGATATAAAAACAAATTACTGGAAACAGGCTCGGATGAATTTATTTCAAAGCCGTATAACCATAAAAAGCTTCGAAATAAAATGATCGAATGGGGCGATATTAAAACTTTTCTGTTGAGGCTTCAAAAGAACGCTATCGAAGCAAGAAAGGAAATGCCGATGGACAAAAAGCACGCGAAAGAGATAAGGGAACTGAAAGAAAAAGGTCTAGTCAAAATGAGGCTGGATGGACCGGAGTTGCATGAAGTGATAGTTCATGAAAATACCCCAAACAAAATTTCATACGATTTTAATGTAAAAAAGAATCTTATGACAGAATTTCTGAATCGGGATCCTGACAGGCCCACTTTATGCGATCTCTACAGAGGGCAAAGAAATTGTGTTGTGGAAACTTTTCTAGATGAAGATGAATATGCGGCCAGGATGGCAACCGAAGAGAAAGAAATGGCAAAACGAACTAAAAAGCACTTTAAACCCGAGGAAGAAGAGTAAATATTGCTTGAAAAGTATATCTTTAAATTATCATAAGTTTTGCTATTGGTCATCTTAAAAATGATCTAAAGTTTCCCGGATTTCATCATGCCGCCAGGCGTAATAGGCTAGTCAAAAATGAATTTACTAGTCTTTTTCGTGGCTCCGGGAAAAGTATTGCAAAATTATTGTCCAATGCGGCTTTGGCCACCAGCCTTCTGACAT
>JAIPES010000073.1 GCA_021737045.1 Desulfobacteraceae bacterium
GGCTGCATCACGGGATGCAGCCGGGCCTTTTTGTCTATGCCTCCGGCTTGACACCATCACAGATTCATGCAATGGATAAGCCACTGACGACAGCACCCGCCTTTTGACCAAGCAACGGAGACGCGAAATGCCATACAATTACCTTATAAAGGACGTGGCCGGAAAGGTTGCCACTGTCACCCTCAACCGCCCGGACAAGGGAAACAGCCTGTCACCTGACGTGCTTGAGGAAATCCGGGAACTTTTTACCCAACTCGGCACTGATCCGGACGTCAACGTAATCGTTTTTACCGGCGGGGAGCGCTATTTTTCGGCAGGCTTTGATTTAGACGAAATCCGCCAACTTGAAAAAGTCTCCAATGACGCCTATATCCGCCTTTTCCACCAGGCCTACCGCGCCATTTTGTTCTGCCCGCAACCGGTGATCTGCGCAGTGGGCGGGCCGGCCATTGCCGGCGGCTTTGATCTGACCATGATGTGTGATATCCGCTATGCCTCCACACGGGCCAAATTCGGCCAGAGGGAAATCGCCCTTTCGCTTACACCCATCATGGATCCGCTGTGGCGGATCATCGGCATGGGCCGGGCCAGGGAAGTGGCGTTGACCGGCCGCATCTATGGCGCGGATGAAGCCGAAAAAATGGGAGACGTGAGCCGGATTTTTGCCGAAGGCGAGCTTTTGGCGCCGGCTGCCGAAATCGCCCAAAACATGGCCGGATACGACCGGCAGTGCCTCCGGGAAACCAAGCAGCTCGGCCATCTGGTTGCAGACCAGAATCTGGACGGGGCCATGCAAATCCAGGAATGGCTTTTCCGCTCCTATATCGGCTCCGAAGACAATCACCGCCGCATCGACGATTTGCAGGCACAACTGGGCGCCAGGCGAAAACAATAGCATCTCCGGAAAAATGACCGAACCGCTGACCCACCCCTTAAAAATCGGGCTCAAGTACTGCGGCGGCTGCCAGCCCGATTATGACCGGGTGGCCCTGGTTGCCCGGATACAAAAAGAACTGAACGGTTTAGCCGAATTTCTGCCCGCGGATCACCCGGATATTGCCATGGTTCTGGCCGTGGAAGGCTGTCAGAGCGCCTGTGCCGAACTGGAACCGTTGGCCCGCCTGCCTGTCTGGATTATTACCGATGAAAGCCAGGCTGATGATTTTATCCGCCACATCAAAGAAAGCGATAGACACGCGGGTTTTCTTTGACAAACCGGAAATTTGTGTGATAATTTGACCCCTGTTTTCTTGCCTGAAAAGTCTTCTTTGCCAACCCACAACCCATTATCACAAGAAGGAGTTGCCATGGTTGCCACATCCTGGCCCACTGACCGCTGGCCCGAAGGCGTCGCCCCAGACGTCGATACCTCGGAATACGAAAAACCGCTTTTCAACGTAATCGACGAAGCCGCAAGGGATTACCCGAACCAGGTTTACACCATCTTCAACGATGGCACCCGCACCTATGCCCAGGTCAAAGACACCGCCGACCGAATCGCCAATTTTCTTGCATCCGCAGGCATCCGAAAAGGAGACCGGGTAGCGATCTTTCTGCCCAATCTCCCCCAATACCCGGCCATTTTCCATGGCATCCTGAAGGCCGGCGGCGTTTGCGTGACCTGCAACCCCCTGTACACGGCATCCGAGCTCAACTACCAATTAAATGATTCCGGGGCGAGAATGGTCTTTTGCATGGATCATCCGCAATTTTATCCCACGGCCATGGAAGCGGTAAAAAACACCAGCGTGGAAAACGTTGTCTACTGCAATATCAAGTCGTATCTGCCCAAGATAAAGGCCATTCTGGGCTCCTTGCTCAAAAAGATCCCCCAGGCCGAAAGCCATGATCCCTCGCATCACAATTTTGATGACATCGTGGCAGCGGCCAAACCCCAGCCGCCCCAGGTCAGCATCGACCCGGCCGAGGACCTGGCCCTGATCATCTACACCGGCGGCACCACGGGCAAGCCCAAGGGCGCGGCCCTGACCCATGTCAATTTCTACTATGATCTCAAGGCCCTGGAGGAATGGGGACGGCTGGTGCACGAAAAGGGCGGCAAGCCTGAAAAACTGCGCAAAGGGGGATTCCACACTTACCTGGGAGTGCTTCCGTGGTATCACAGCTTCGGGCTGACTGTGTGCATGCTCTCGGCAGCCGGGTCGGGCAGCAAAATGATCTGCGTGCCCGATCCCCGGGCCGGCAACCCGCCTTTTTCCGAAGTGTTAAAAGCCGTCCAGAAATACAAGGCCACTGTCATGCCCGCAGTGCCCACCATATTTGTGGCCTTTACCAATCATCCGGATATTGACAAATACGATCTCACATCCCTGATGGGATGCTTTTCCGGCGGCGCCCCCCTGCCCCCGGAAGTCTGCAAGCAGTTTGAGGCCAAAACCGGTGCGGTGATATTTGAGGGTTATGGACTCAGCGAGACCGCACCCGTGGTCTCCTCCAACCCCACGGACCGGGATGCCCGCAAAATCGGCACCATCGGCTTGCCGCTGCCCGGCACCGACATTAAAATCGTGGACCTGGAAACCGGACAGAGCGAACTGCCCCAGGGAGAAGACGGTGAGCTGGCCGTGTCCGGCCCCCAGGTCATGCAGGGCTACTGGAACCGGCCCGAGGAAAACCAGGCTGTTTTCCGACAGCTCAACGGCCGGCGCTACTTTCTCACCGGCGATATCGCCCATATCGATGAAAACGGGTTTATCGTGATCACGGACCGCAAAAAGGACATGATCCTGGTGGGCGGGTTCAACGTCTATCCCAGGGACATCGAAGACATCCTTTACCAGCATCCCAAGGTGCAGCTGGTGGCTGTGGTGGGCGTGCCGGATGACAAAAGCGGCGAGGCGGTCAAGGCGTTTATCCAGATCAAGCCCGGAGAGCAGGCCACAGAGCAGGAAATCCGGGACTTCTGCAAGCAGAACATGGCCGGCTACAAACGCCCAAAATTCATCGATTTCAGAGACGACATTCCGGTATCTCCGGTGGGCAAGGTCCTCCGCCGGGTTCTGCGCGACGAGGAAATGGACCAGAAATCCGAATAACCCCCCTGCATCCGCCCCTGCCGGGCGCTTTTACAGGCCCGGTTCCGGCGGATGCTTCAAGGCCTCCAGCAAACTTTCATGGATGTTGTCAAACCCGCCGTTTGACATCACCAGCACCACGTCCCCGGCTTTGGCCGTATCTGCCACAAAATCCACGATCTTTCCGGTATCGTCAAAACAATGGGCGTGTTTGCCTTTTTTCCGCAGGTCGGCTGCCAGCTGCAAAGATGAAAACCGCTGGCCCTCGGGCACCTTATGGAGAAGGGAAGCCTTGCGGATGCAGATCAAATCCGCGTTGTCAAAACAATCCGGATAGACCTGCTGAAACACGTTTCGCATGCTCGTGTTTGTCCGGGGCTCGAAAACGGCAATCAGACGGCTTTGCGGATAGGCCGAACGGATTGCGGCAATGGTTTCGCGCACGGCCGTGGGATGATGGGCAAAATCGTCAATCACGGTAACCCCGCCGGCCACCCCCCGGATCTCCTGGCGGCGCCGGACCCCGGCAAAGGATTGCAGGCCTTCGGATATCTGCGCGGCAGACAGGCCCAGATTTGCTGCGGCAGCCACGGCAGCCCCGGCATTTAAGCGGTTGTGGGCCCCGGCCGGGGTCATTTCAAAACGGCCGAACCTTTTTTCCCGGCAAAACAGGGAAAAAACGTTTTTTCCAGGCGCGGTGCTTTCCGCCCCAATGCGCCAGTGGTCCCCGGCCCGGATACCGTAGGTCTGCACCCGGCAGCCCAGGCCGGCCAAAAGCCGGTCTGCTGCGGCATCCGCCCCATAGGCCACCAGGGTCTGATCCGGCCGCATTTGTAAAAAATAAGCGCGAAACACCGAACGGATCTGTTCAATGTCATCAAAAATATCCGCGTGATCAAATTCCGCGCCGGTCCAAATCACAACATCCGGCCGGTAGTGCAAAAGCTTGGCCCCCTTGTCAAAAAAGGCCGTGTCATACTCATCGCCTTCAATGACCATGTAAAACCCGTTTCCCACCCTGTAATTGGAGGAAAAATTGCTGACAATCCCGCCGATCATAAAGGACGGGTCGCACCCGGCCGAAGCCAGCAGCCACGCGGCCATGGAGGCGGTGGTGGTCTTGCCGTGGGTGCCGCAGACCACCACGGTCTGCCGGTCGCCTGCCAGAAAATGATTGACCGCCTGGGGCATGGAGCAATAAGGCAACCCGGCTTCAAGTGCGTATACCGCTTCCGGATTGTCCTTTTTCACCGCATTGCCCACAATGACCAGATCCGGGCCATAGGCCAGATGCGATGCGCAAAACCCCTGCTTGACCGCAATGCCGCGCTCAGCCAGAAAGGTGCTCATGGGCGGATACACGTTGGCATCCGAGCCGGTGACCGCATAGCCCATTTCCTTTAACGCCGCGGCCAGCGCACCCATGCCGGTGCCGCACACGGCAATCAAATGCACGGTGGCCACCTTCGGGGGTATACCGGGCGGATTTTTCAAGAGACCATCTCTTTCTAGAGTCCGGCCATGACGGCTTCTGCGGCCGCCAGGGTGGTATCGATATCAGCGGTTTCGTGGGCAGCTGATAAAAACACCGCCTCGAACTGGGAAGGCGCCAGGTAAATGCCCTTTTCCAGCATGGCCCGGTAGTAGGCGGCAAAACGGTTTGTGTCCGACGTTTTGGCTTCCTCGAAATTGCGAACCGGCCCGGGAGTGAAAAACATTCCCATCATGGAGCCCACCCGGTTTAAAGTCACTTCCACGCCCAGTCGCTGGGCAATGCGGCCCAGGCCTTCTGCCAGCCGGGCGGAATTTTCCTCCAGGGCCTGGTAAAACCCGGGTTTTTGCAGCTGCTTTAAGGTGGCAATGCCCGCGGCCATGGCCAGGGGATTGCCCGACAGGGTGCCTGCCTGGTAGACCGGCCCCTGGGGGGCGATCTGCTCCATAATTTCTTTTTTACCGCCATAGGCGCCCACGGGCATGCCGCCGCCCACGATCTTGCCAAAACAGCTCAGATCGGCATTGACCCCGTAAAGCCGCTGGGCCCCGCCCCAGGCCACCCGAAATCCGCACATGACCTCATCAAAGATCAAAACAGCCCCGCATTTTTCCGTTTCCCTTCGAAGGGCTTCCAGAAATCCCGGCTCCGGGGCGACCATGCCCATGTTGCCGGCCACGGGTTCGACAATCACAGCAGCAATTTGATCGCCCTTTTCCTTCATCAGGGATTCAAACGCGCCAATGTCATTGTAGGGCAGAGACAGGGTGTGGGCCACAACCGCATCCGGCACCCCGGGGCTGCCCGGGATATTCAAGGTGGCCACGCCCGAGCCCGCAGCCACCAGCAGATGATCGGCATGGCCGTGGTAGCAGCCGTCGAATTTTACGATCAAATCCCGGCCGGTATAGGCCCGGGAAGCGCGCACCGCGCTCATGGTGGCCTCTGTGCCGGAATTGACCATGCGCACCATTTCCACGGAATCCACGGCTTCCACGATCATTTCCGCCAGTTCCACCTCCAGATCCACAGGCGCGCCAAAACTCACCCCGCGGGCCAGCACGTCCTGGACCGCCTTGATCACCTCCGGGTGCCGGTGGCCGAGAATCAGCGGCCCCCAGGAGCAGACATAATCGATATATTCGCTGCCTTCCACGTCATAAATCCGGCAGCCGTCGCCTTTTTCGATAAACAGCGGGTCCTGGGCCACAGCCTTGCCGGCGCGCACCGGACTGTTGACCCCGCCGGGGATCACTTCCCGGGCCCGCTGGAACAACCGATAGGATCTTGGATCTGATTTCATTTATCCCCCTTTTGCATAGCCGGCAGCCGCTTAAATCCGGTTGACACGGCTGCATTTTTAAAGGTACAAACAATAACAAAGACCGGCATACCGGTCAAGCACCGCAGCAAAAGAATCAGGAGCCGGTTTGCACGCTTTTGTAAAAAACAATCTTTCCCTTATAAAGCCATGACTCCCAAACAGCAGCTGCAGCCCTTTTCCCGCATCCTGGCCTACATCCTGGAGCGCCGGCCCGACGAATTCGGCCTCATCCCGGACAAGGACGGCTTTGTCACCATCAAGGAACTGCTCAAAGCCCTTTCGGAAACCGACGGATGGCGGCATATCCGCCGCAGCCATTTCAATGAGCTCCTGCTCGTGGACCCGGATCCGCCCGTGGAAATCGCAGACAACCGCATCCGGGCCAAAAACCGGGATCAACTCCCGGCCGTCCGGCCCTGCACGGATTTGCCCAGGCTGCTGTACACCGCCATACGCAAAAAAGCCTATCCTGCAGTCAAAGAAAAGGGATTGCGCGCGACAAAAGAAAGCCCGGTGGTGTGCACAGCCGACCCCCAGAGCGCAGAACAGCTGGGTCGTCGAAAAGACAACCAGCCGGTGGTGCTCACCATCCACACCACCAAAACAGCAGCCCGGGCAATTGAATTCACCCGGTTTGGCGAGCACTTGTATCTGGCCGAAGCCCTCCCCCCTGAAACCTTTACAGGCCCGGCCATGCCCAAAATACCCGAAGCCGCAAATCAGGAAAAAACCAAAGACCCCGCCGGGCAATACCGGCAAAAGGCCCGGGCCGGCACCTACACGGTTGATCCCGGAGACATCCCGGCCCCGCCGGAGACCAAAAAGCCCGGCAAGGCAAAGAAAAAGCAGATTTCCTGGAAACAGGAGCGCAGGGAAAAACGCCGCAGATAAGGGCTCTGGCCCGAAGCCCGTAAAAAATCCATTGACAACTTCCGGCAACACGGCTATAGAGTTGTTTTTAATTTCCCGGGCCGTTAGCTCAACTAGGCAGAGCAACTGACTCTTAATCAGTAGGTTGAAGGTTCGATTCCTTCACGGCCCACCAGTAAAATCAAGGAGTTATAAATCTTTCCCTCTTTTAATACAGCACAATTTTTGACCACATTGAAAACCCGGCAAAACAGCCGGGTTTTTTTGTTGGAAAAGTGGAAAATCAAATGAAACCCCATTACTGCGATGTAAAAAGCTTTTTCTTGCAATGGCCGCTTTCCATGTTTGATGGCACCGCAAAAAGTCCAATATCTGCGTTACGCGCGATTTCTCAGAATTTCACGTACGGATAAGTACGCTGCATTCTTCGAAATCGCGCATGCCTTTGCTTGTTGATGTGTCTGTGCCAAACGATGTTACTGGGATAGGTAAAGCGGTTTCCCGGCAATATCGATGGGAAAACCGGTTATTCCGCAGGCCGGTATGATTTATCACAAGCCCAAATATACTGACGCGATGAAATTAATCAGCCGTTACCTTTCAAAAGCATTTGTTGTTTTTCTGGTGATGCACCTGACTGCAGGGTTTGCTGAATCCGGAGCCGCAAGGATTTCAGCGAACCTGGAAAATTATTTGAGTGCCGGCACTCAAGCCCGCAGATTCTGGATCGGATGTGCGCCGATTTCGGTGCGGCCGGAAATTGCACAGGTTTATGCCAAGCGCGGATACCAGCCAATCTGGGTGGATGAAAACAGGCTTTTGGATGCGGGCAGCGAATTCATAGAAGCCGCGGGCAAGGCCGGCCGCCACGGCCTGCTGCCGGATGACTATTATCACGGATGTCTGGCCGAGTGGCACAAAAGGCTGGCATCCCGGGAATTGGGCCGGTTTGATGGGCGGGATCTGGCGGCCATGGACATCATGCTTTCCCATGCGTTTTTCAAATATGCAGACCACCTGGCCCACGGAAAAGTCGATCCCCTTAGCGTATATTCCAGTGAGGTGATTGAATATCCGGAGAAGAACAAAACCCAAAAAATCCTGGGTTTTCTGGGTGATATGAAAACACCCGGTGATCTGCGGCAGGCCTTACAGGCACTGGCGCCGGCCGGAGACGGCTACAAGGCGGCCACAGCCGAAGCTGCACGTCTTCAAAAGCGCATGGCTTCGGGTATGCAGGTGCGCCTGGACTCCGGAGAAGTGCTTCAAAAGGGAGATGAATCACCTGCGGTTTTGCAGCTGCGCCAAATCCTGGCCGCAGAAGGCGACCTTAAAAAGGTGGAGAAAACCAGCCTGTCGCCTGTTTTTGATGCCGGGGTGAAAAAAGCCCTCATGAAATTTCAGAAGCGCCACGGCCTGGCCGCAGACGGGGTGGCGGGCAGACAAACCATAGCCGCGCTCAACCGGCCCTTACACGACCGGATGCATACAATTCGCGCCAACCTGGAGCGCCGGCGGTGGCTGCCCCGAAAGCCTGCAAGGCGGCGCATTGTTATCAATTCAGCCGGCTTTGAGCTCAATGCCTGGGAAAATCAGGACCGTGTTTTGAAAATGCGCGTGATCTCTGGCACAAAAAGCGAAATGACCCCGCTTTTGACCAAAGACATGGCCCATCTGGTGATCAATCCCTACTGGAACGTGCCCCCCGGGATCCTGGAAAAAAAGGTACTCCCCAAAATCAGAGAAAACCCGGACTATTTTACCGAAAACCATTTTGAAGTCCTCAGCGGATGGCAGGCCAATGACACCCGTGTGAGCCCGGAGGCCATCAACTGGTCAAACGTTTATATCCGCAATTTCCCGGGGCGCCTGCGCCAGAAGCCCGGCCCCTGGAACGCACTGGGCCAAATCAAATTCATCTTTCCCAACAGATTTAGCATTTATCTCCACGACACCCCGGAACAGCACCTTTTTCAGCGGCGGGTGCGCACGTTTAGCAGCGGCTGCATCCGGGTGGAAAAACCCGTTGAGCTGGCCCTTTTTATTCTGAAAACCAACCCGTTATGGGACCGGTCACGCATAGAAAAGATCATCGAAAGCGGGGAAACAACAGCTGTGCGCGTCCATGACCGGATTGCGGTTCATCTGGTCTACCGGACTTTCTGGGTCAGCCCGCAGGGCGTTGTCAATTACCGGGAGGACGTGTACGAACTCGACAAGGCGCTGGCAAAAGCCCTGGATTCACAATAAGGCGGCCGGAACGCAAACAGAACAGTAAAAGAGATGAAACCGGGCTTTCTACCAGAAACGCACCGGCCCCACATCCACGTGCACAAATTCGGAATAGCTGCCTGCCCCGCCGGCCTTGATTGCCCTGGCGGCTTGGTACAAGCGTCGGTTATTAATGCCGCTGATATGAATGTCTGCGGCCATTGCTTTTAAATGATAGCTGTTTTTGGCCACCCCGCTGCCCCTGGCACGCAGCAGCCGGTTATACTCCGGGGACCGGTAGCCGGAAATCAGCCGGACAGGCCGGCGGCCGGCCCCAAGGCGGGTGTGGATCCGGTCGATCAAAAGGTACAAAGACGGCTCAATGGGTTTGACCGTTCCGTTGTAATGGCAGCGAAACATCCGGTCCAGTTTCTCCCGGGCCCCGGCGACCCAGTTGCCCCGACCGTCGAGATACCGAATGCGCAGCGATTCTCCGGTATGGATGTTTTGGACCCAAAGAATGCCTGAAACTTCGCGACGGCCGATTCCGGCCCATGCAGGCCATGGCAGCATGCATGCGAAGGTGCCGGCGGCGGCCTGTTTTAAAAAGGATCTACGGGATATGTTCATTTTCTTGGGCTGGTTTTAAATTGAAAGTTGAAAGATTCGGCAAAAAGGTTCAGTCTGAGGATAGATAACAGAATTTACAAGAAGCGTCAACGCGGTTGACATGGCTGTCAGTTTCAGGGGGGTTGGCATTGAATTTTCCGGGTCAGATTATTCTTGACAGGTGGTGGAAAAACGGGTTTAATGACGGGATTTATATGTGATTGATTCTTTCCTTGCTCTGATTCGGAAAAAATCCAATTCCGGCAAATCAGGGCTTTATCAGCCAAAAGGAGGACAAATGAACCATTACGAAAACATTGTGATCATTGACGCCGATGTCGGGCAAGACGACAAGAAGGCGCTGATGGAGCGCCTGGAAGAACAGATGAACCGGCGAAACGGCGTTTTGATCGAACTCGATGACTGGGGGACACGCAAGCTGGCCTATGAAATCGGCAAAAAACGGCAGGGCCAGTATGTGCGCATTGATTTCTGCGGCAACGGCGAGGTTGTCAGCGCCATGGAGCGCACGCTGGTACACGACCAGCGGGTGCTGCGTTTTATGACCATCCGGCTGGAAGAAAACGTGGATGCAGAAAGCCTGAAGGCGGCAAAAGAGCCGCAGCAGGCTGCTGCTCAAAGCCCGGCCGAAACCGATACGTCCGAAGCCGAAGCCACCCAAACCCCCCAGGCGGCCGCCGAACCTGAAGCCCAGGCCGAGCCGGCAGCAGAAGAAAAGGAGTAGATCCAATGGCTGTAATGAACAAAAGACGTTTTTTCCATCGCCGCAAAGTCTGCCGTTTCTGTGCTGACAGCAAACTGGCAATCGATTATAAAGATCCGGGCATGCTCAAATATTTTATCACCGAGCGGGGCAAAATCATCCCCCGACGGATTTCCGGAACATGCGCCAAGCATCAGCGACATTTGGCCACTGCCATCAAGCGGGCCCGCAAAATCGCCCTGCTTCCGTACGTGGGCACATCAGACCTGTAACCGGCAGTCCGCAGGCGCCCATATTCGCAAAAATCACGGAAGGGGCAAAACCACCCCGGATCCATGATGACAACATATAATCCACGCGATATTCTGGCGGGTACCGGCATTCTGGCCCTGTTCGGGGCTGTGGCGCTGTATTTCCCTATCCTGGGATTTGCCTGTTTTCTGCTTTTGCCCCTGCCCATGCTTTTGTACCGGCTCAAGCTGGGCCGCAAAAGCGCCGGGATCATGGCAATGCTTGCCGTGGTTGTCATCCAGGTGTCCGGGCCTGGTCACGTGGTGGACCTTTGGCTGATTTTGTGCATGATCGGTCTGGGATTTGCCATGGCCGAAGCCCTGATGCAGAATTTAAGCGTTGAAAAAACCATCGGCTACCCAGGCGCCCTGATTTGGACCGCAGGGCTGGCCGCGCTGCTGTTTATCGGCAGTTTTTCCGCATCCGGGCCCCTGGAAATGATTTCGGAATATGTCCGCAGGAACCTGGAGCTGACAGCCGCGGCATACGAGACAATGGAGATGCCCGAATCCAGCATCCGGGTGCTCACCGAGTCCATGGACCGGATTCATTATGTGATCATGGGCATTCTGCCGGCCCTGACAGCCTCGGGGCTGATTTTTGCCGGCTGGGCAAACCTGCTGATCGCCAGGGCCGCACTCAGGGCCAGGCAATTGCCTGAACCGGGGTTTGGCCGGCTCAATCTGTGGAAAGCCCCGGATGCAGTGGTTTGGGCGGTGATTGCATCGGCGCTGCTGCTCTGGGTGGCAAGCGGCCCCCTGGCCTTTATGGGTGCCAATGCATTGATTCTGCTGATGCTCATTTACCTGTTTCAGGGCATTGCCGTAATCTCATGGTATTTTGAGAAAAAACAGATGCCCCTGTTTCTGCGGGTGCTCATATACGTGTTAATCGCCATCCAGCAGGCACTGGCCCTGATGGTGATCGGCCTGGGATTTTTCGACACCTGGGCGGATTTTCGAAAAATAAACGCAGCTCCCGGTGATCATCCGGATCCGTCATAAACAGACGGGTCCCACGAGCTAAAAAATATGCAACTTACGTGCACCATCGGAGGACAAGAGATGAAAGTCATATTAAAAGAAACCATCGAATCTCTGGGCATTATCGGCTCAGAGGCGGATGTGAAAGCCGGCTATGCCCGCAACTATCTGATTCCCCAGGGCAAGGCCGTGCAGGCCACCAAAGAAAACCGCAAAAAAATGGACCAGGAGCGGGCCAAAATCGAGCTTCAGCTTGCCAAGGAACGCAAGCTTGCTGAGGAAATGGCCGCCCGGCTCGAAGGCATCACCGTGCAGATTCCGGCCAAGGTGGCGGATGAAGACCGCCTTTACGGATCGGTTGCCGTGCGCGACATTGCCGAAGCCCTGGAGCAAAAGGGAATTGAAGTGGAAAAACGCTCCATCCTCCTGGCCGACCCCATCAAGACCCTGGGCACCTACCAGGTGCCGGTGCGCGTCTACCGGGATGTTGAACCGGAAATCACCGTGGAGGTCGTGCCCGAATCCTGAGACTCGGGTTGTTTCATACGTGTTTGAAGCGGATCTGCCCTGCCTGGGCGGATCCGCCTTGAAAAAACCAACCGCGGCGGTGTTCAGCGGTTTGTTTTTTGATTCACACCTGCCGGGGCCGGCTTGATGTCCCGGCTGTATATCCCGGGCCGTGCCATGAGCAGCAAAGATCCGTCGCTTCAAAAGCTTCCGCCCCAGAGCCTCGAGGCCGAGGAATCCATTATCAGCGCTGCCCTGCTGGATAACAACATCCTGCTCGACATCCTTGATATCCTCACGCCCGAAGCCTTTTACAAAAGCGCGCACCAGAAAATTTTCTCGGCCATCACCGAACTGTTTGCCGAAGACCAGCCCGTGGACCTGGTTACCCTGGCCGAACATCTAAGGCGCTCCAACCAACTCGAATCCATCGGTGGTGCGGCCTATTTGGCCAAAATCGTGGATACCGCGCCTGTGCCGGCCAATGCCAAGCACTACGCCCAGATTATCCAGGATCGTGCGGTACTGCGTCATTTGATCCGCACGGCAAGCGATATCGTTGAAAAATGCTACAGCGAGTCAGGCAGCACCGACGATGTCATTGATTACGCTGAAGGGGCCCTGTTTGATATTGCGGATAAAAAGCAGAAGCAAAATTTTTATCCCATCAGCAAAATCATTGAATCCAACATTGATGCATTGGAGGCCCGGCAGGGAAACAAGTCGCTGATCAGCGGGGTGCCCACGGGATTTCAAAAACTCGACCAGATGACATCGGGTTTCCAGGCTTCGGACCTGATCATCATGGCCGCCCGCCCGGGCATGGGAAAGACCGCTCTGGCCCTGAACATGGCCCGGTATGCGGCCGTGGAAGCCGACACCCCGGTTGCCATGTTTTCTCTGGAAATGTCAAAGGAACAGCTTTCCATGCGGCTTTTGTGCGCCGAGGCCCGCATTGACTCCTCCCGGGTGCGGGACGGGTTTTTCAATGATGACGACTGGTACAGCCTGACCAATGCCGCAGGCGTGCTGTCTTCTGCGCCCATCTATATCGATGACTCGCCGGATCTGACCTCCCTTGACATCAAGACCAAGACCCGCCGTCTGAAACGGGAAAAGGGCGTGGGCATGATCATCATCGATTACCTGCAGCTCATGCGGCCGCGGAAAAACTTCGAGCGCAGGGAACTGGAAATTTCGGAAA
>JAIPES010000013.1 GCA_021737045.1 Desulfobacteraceae bacterium
GGTCAGTTTTTTCGCTCCTGACCGTTTACGGAGGTTTCCGTAAACGCTCAATGTCGCTTCAAAAACCGACCCCGCCCTTGGACTTCCTTGGAAGTCCAATATCTGCGTTACGCGCAATTTCTCAGAATTTCACGTACGGATAAGTACGCTGCATTCTTCGAAATTGCGCAAGCCTTGATCTTGACCTTTTTACGGCACCATCTGAAATCAGACTTTTTACGGTGCCATCATTATTTGACCAAACAATAAGCTCGTATAATGAATCAGGTGAGCAAAAAGTGTCAAGCTTCTTTTCAGAGGCAGGGCTCAGGCTTCCGGCTTTTGCCGGCGGGTGATAATTTTTCTTGATGCGCAAACCCGCAGGTGTTATTTTTATATAAAAATTCTGGCACAAAAGGAAAAAACGAATGTTGGGAAAGCAACAGGGAATGTTTATTATCCGGGACATATTTGATTTTGATATCGGGCACCTGGCAAAAAGCCCGTGCCGGGAATGTCAGCATCGCCAGAAGCTGCCGGACTGCTCCGAGCAATGCGAGGTGCTCGACAATATCCAGACCACGCTGGCCCGGGCGATTTCCTGCACCGGCCGGCACCCCTTTCTCGAGTCATAGCCGGAATTCAGGCCTTCACCAGTAAATAAAAAATCCCGGGATTCATTCTCCCGGGATTTTTTTACAGGCAACGATGCAGCCCGCCTATGAAATTTATCCGAATGGCGGATCAGCTTTTCGGGACATTATCCGGAAGATGATGCAATCACCTGATCCGCGATTGTCTCCAGCGTTTTGGGTCCGATCCCCCTGACTTCCAACAATTGATCTGCGCTTGTAAACGAGCCGTTTTTCTCACGATAGTTTACGATCCGCTCCGCAATAGCCGGCCCGATGCCCTTGAGCTGTGTGAGTTGCTCAGGGCCGGCCGTATTGATGTTGATTTTTTCCCCGGCGCCTGCGGTTTGCCATGCACCCAGAAATCCGAGCAGTAAAATCAGAACCAGAATCGCTTTTATCCACCGTTTGTGCAGAATCATTGCATACCCCCTTTTTTATGATTGTCAGTTACTGCACCGATGCCGCCTACCCTGAAATAATAGCCAAAGAAGCGAATCCATAGAGAAAAAGAAGTAATGTCAAAATTCTGACAATTTATCATGGAAGTCAACCATTTTTTTAATAAAGTTTTCTTTCAGGGATAACCATTCAAAATAAATAAAATTTGGGGTTTTCCACACAAGCAGCAAATGTTCAGGTATCTGAGGGACAGGGTTTTCATATAAAAAGACATGGGAAAGCAAACAGATCAAAACGGCCAAATGAGCAGTTTTCCAGATAATCGTTTACAATTCAGCGGCAAAATTGCTAATGTTGCTTTCAAATCAATCATGCACAACGGCCAACAGGTATCCGGACCAATGAAACTCGCTGTTATTTCAGATATTCACGGCAATGCCGAAGCTTTCCGGGAAGTGCTCAAAGACATTGAAAAGGCTGGTATTTCCATTATTTACTGCCTGGGCGACAGCATCGGCTATGGACCGGAACCCGATGAGGCCATCCGGATGGTGCGGGAACGCGGCATATTATCCATCCAGGGCAACCACGAACTGGCTGTCAATCAGCCCGGATACCTGAACTGGTTCAATCCCATTGCCCGGATTTCCCTGGAGAAAACCATGACCATGCTCTCCCGGGAATCCCTGGACGACATCGCCGCCCTGCCCTTTTTTCTTACAGGGCACAACTGTCGGTTCGTCCACGGGTTTCCCCCGGACTCGGCCACCACCTATCTGTTTGAGGCCGATCCGGAGCAGGTGGATGCGGCCATGACAGAGCCCGAAGAACCGATCTGTTTTGTGGGCCACACCCACGAATTAATGATCGTCACTCATGACGGCCGCGAGGTTTCCAGGCGTCCATTGAAACGTGAGACCATTATGCTTGACACCGGCTGCCGGTATATCATCAATGTGGGCAGCGTGGGGCAGCCCAGGGATGGCACCAATCATGCGAAGTACGTGATTTTCGACGATCAGGCCCTTGAACTCGAAGTTCGGTTCGTGGAGTACAATGTCACTGAAACCATTGATAAAATATATGCGGCAGGGCTTCCGGAACAGCACGCCTGGCGGCTATCTTGATTTTGTTTCAAATTCAGGGCGATACCGTCAGCTTGTCTCCGGGATGAATCACAGAATCCTCAGTCAAGCCGTTTATTTCCAACAGGGTTTTGAGATCGATATCGTGCTGTCGGGCAATGGAATACAGGGTATCGTTGTCTTTGACCGTATATTGCTCCTTTTGGGTTGATTCAGGTTCGGGTTCCGGCTTTGGCGCCGGTTCCGATGGTTCAGCGGCTGCCACGGCCTCTTTGACTGCCTTCTCTGCGGCCTGCATTTCCTTTTCCAGTTTTTCTGTTCTGTCACTGAGCGTCTCGACCTGCTTTACCAATGAATCAAGAATCAGGCCCTGCTGTTCGAGCTGCTCATGGACTTGCTGGACGCCTCCCATTAGCTGGTCGTGATTGGCGGTAACCCGGGATTGCAAATCCGCCAGCGTTGCCTGCAGGCGCAGATTCCCGGATGAATCGTCAGCCTGCGGCAACTGCTCCGCCGAACCGAGATTGATACTTTTCCGGGATGTTTGCGCCTGACGCTGATCCGGTCCGCCGGTAAAAAAGGAAATCAGCAGGATCAAAAAAATCGCCGCCCCGCCGCCGGCCAAAAGAATCAACAGGAGCTTTCGCCCGGCGGGCAAACGCCGCCGTTGTTGATGCAGCAGGGATTCGGGCGCTTCTTCATATTCCTCATACCGGGGATCATTGCCGTAGTCCATGGTGGTTTTCCTTTCATTTGACAGGTTAAATAATCAAAAGATTTCAGCAGCCTGTAAATTGGTCAAAAGCCTGCCAGAACACCTGCTGGCAGGCATCGGTTTCTTTCAGGATTTCATGCCTGGCGCCCTGGATTTCCACAAGCCGGCAGCAGGGCAGGCGACTGCAGATCCGTTGGTGGGACCGGATGTCCACAACCCGGTCCCGGGTCCCGGATGCCAGAAGCACCGGGGTTTTGACAGCCTCCATATAACCCGGGACAGCCAGACAATCAATGGCGTCAAACGCGGCAGCCGCCCACCCGTAGGTCACGCCGCCAAGGGCCAGATCCGGATTTTTCCGCACTTCCCGGATTTCATCCAAAAATCGTTCCGGATCCCCGGTCAGGTCATTTCCCCGAAACCTTCCGGGCCTTAACGGATGATCACCGGCACCCGGAATATATTGCTCAGCGCGACCGGCCCGAACCGCCCTTTGCACAAGTTTTCGGGTCAGTCCCCGGGGAAAGGGAAACGTATGGATATCAAACATGGGTGAAACCAGCACGGCCCGGTCAAAAAATCCGGGATTTTCGCGCACGTACTGCATGCCGATGTTGCCGCCCATGGAATGGGCCAGCAGGATTTTGGACAAATCCGGTTCAGGCTTTACAATCCGGGTCACAAACGCATTGAGGTCGTTTACATAATCGGCAAAGCTTCGCACAAATCCCTTGTGCGGGTTGTCCAGCATCCTGGAAGAAAGCCCCTGACCCCGCCAGTCAAAGGAATATACGGCAAAACCCCGCTTCTGCAACCCCGTGATGGTTTCCCTGTTTTTTTCCAGAAACTCGGCCCGGCCGGAAAGGTAAACTACCGAAGCCCTTGGCAAAGCCGATTCCGGGCGCCAGATGCCGTAACGGATTTTCAGGCCGTCATGGGTGGTAAAAAAAGAACCATCCGGGTGCATGCAATCATCCACACAGGCTTGAGCCGGCTTGACCCGGCCGATGTTTTCCAATATGATAAAATAATCAAAAAATGAATACAACAGATTACCATCAACCTGCAGGGGAAGCCAAATGAAAAAATACTTCCATCAATTCGTGGAAACCTGTGAAGATCTGCTTACCTTTGGATGGGACCGGCCCACCGATGAGCAGACCCTGATCTGCTACTTGCAGATGTTCTCCGATGATCAGCTGATCCGGACCCTGGCCGGCAGAATGAGTGATCCGGAGATCGAAGAGGTTTACAATCTCATCAACCGGCTGCTCAAAACCCACTTAAAGGATTCTGAGTACCACCGGCTTTTTCTTAAAGAAGAGCATTGAATAAATAATATAATTTTTTGAAAAAATTATGAATTTTAAAAAACAACATATTGAACGTTATGCCGATATCCTGCTATGGGGCCTGAAAACCGCCCGGCACGGCCGCAGAAAAAAAAGCGACATCATTTTGCTACGATATGACCCCGCGGCCCTGCCCCTGGCGGAAAAATTATACGAAAAGCTGCTCAAAGCCGGCCGTCACCCGATCCAGCGGATGATGCAGACCTGCCCCATGGAACAAAAGTTTTATGAAATCGCAAACAACCGGCAGCTGACATTTATCGCCCCCGGGGAAAAGGAAATGCTGGAGAACCTCAACGGCAGCATTGTGCTGCTGGCCCCGGATTCCATTACTCATTTGTCCCATATTGATCCCGGATCCATTGCAAAATTTGCAAAAGCCAGAAAACCGCTTCGAAATATTCTTGACCGAAGGGAAGAAACCGGTGATTTCAGCTGGACCCTGGCCATGTACCCCACCCCGGCGCTGGCCCATCACGCTGGCATTTCCATTGAAGACTATACCCGGCAGGTAATCAGGGCCTGTTTTTTAAACCGAAAAGAGCCGGTGGCCCATTGGGAATCGGTCTTTCGCCGGGCCCGATCCATCAAACAATGGTTAAACCGGCTGTCCATACGGCGTCTCCATGTGGAGTCCGAAAAAGTGGACCTGGAAATCACCCCTGGTCAGATGCGGCAGTGGATCGGGATTTCCGGCCATAATATCCCCAGCTTTGAAATCTTTCTGTCCCCGGACTGGCGCGGCACCCGGGGGGTGTATACGGCGGATCAGCCCACTTACCGGAGCGGAAACCGTGTGGAAGGCATCCGTCTGGAATTTGACAAAGGCCGTGTGATCCATGCCCGGGCCGAAACCGGGGAGGCCTTTTTGTGCAATCAGCTTCAAATGGATTCAGGCGCGGACAAGGTCGGGGAGTTTTCCCTGACAGACCGGCGATTTTCCAAGATTGACCGGTTCATGGCCAACACCCTGTATGATGAAAATTACGGGGGATCTTACGGCAACTGCCACATCGCTTTGGGAAGCGCTTACTCCGACACCTATGCCGGAGACCCCGCCAACCTGACCCCGTATGCCAAAAAACAGCTTGGTTTCAATGATTCGGCCCTGCACTGGGATCTGGTCAATACCGAAAAAAAGCGGGTGACCGCCTATCTTGCAGACAGGGGACAAACAGTGATTTATGAAAACGGGCAGTTTCAGCACAATGGATAAAACAGATTTTTTCACCCGCCCCTTGTTGCTGGAAAATCCGGTGCAGAAATATGGCTGGGGTTCGACAACAGCCATCCAGAAGATCCTCGGCGCAGAACCGGACGGCCGCACTCCCTGGGCCGAACTCTGGATGGGGGCCCATCCCAAAGCCCCCTCCATGGTCCATGTCAATGACCAAAAGGTACCCTTAAACGAACTGATCCGCGAGCACCCCCGGGCCGTTCTGGGCGCGGACACGGCAGCGGCATACAACAACACCCTTCCTTATTTGTTTAAGGTCCTGGCCGCCAAACAACCCCTATCCATCCAGGCCCATCCGGGTGCCCGGCAGGCCGAAGAAGGATTTAAACGGGAAAATGAGCAGCAAATCCCCATTGACGCTCCTCACCGCAATTACCGGGATCCCTGGCCCAAGCCTGAGCTCATTTGTGCCATCGAGCCCTTCGGCGCCCTGATCGGATTTCGCAGCCCGGAGATGATCTGCAGCCTTGGCCGGCGGTTTTTCCCCAAAAGCCTGGACCGCCCGCTGCAGGCCCTGGAAACCATGCCGGATGCATCGGGCATCCGGGCGTTTTTCCATGAATTGATGACCATGGAACAAATCCACCGGGCTGAAGTCATCCATGAGGCCCTGGCCAACGCCAGGATCAGCGATACCCCTGAAGGCTACTGGATTGACAGGCTTCACCAGAGCTATCCCGGGGATACGGGGGTACTGGCCCCGGTTTGTCTTAATCTTCTGGAAATTCCACCGGGACGCGCCGTGTTTCTGGCTCCGGGAATCCTGCACGCCTATTTGTACGGCACAGGCATGGAAATTATGGCCAATTCCGACAATGTGCTGCGCGGCGGGCTTACGGCCAAGCATATGGATGTAGCTGAGCTTTTAAACACCCTGGAATTTGCGCCATCCTTTCCAGATCCGGCACCTCCGGAGAAAATAAATTCTGCAGAGCAGCGATTTTCAACCCCGGCCGATGAATTTGTCCTTTCTGTCATCGGCCTTGACCCGGATACCCGGTATTGCTCTCCGAACGAGCACAGCAGTGACATCTTGTTTTGCCTGGACGGTCAGGCGGCACTAAGGAAAAACAAAACAGATACCCGCCTGGAGCTTGGCCAGGGGCGGGCGGCGATCGTGCCGGCGGCCGCAGGGGCCTATGAAATCAGCGGTCACGGGAAGATATGGAAAGCCGGGGTCCCGCAATGAACCTCCTTTGCGGCCAGAAACAGCTCCATGAGCTTCGGGTCAATGAAATTTTTTACAGCATCCAGGGCGAATCCCTTTATATGGGCAGGCCCTGCATTTTTGTGCGCCTGACCGGATGCAACCTGCGGTGCACCTATTGCGATACCGGTTATGCCTACACACAGGGCCGGCCCATGGATATCGCGCAAATCCTTTCCAAAGCCGAAAGCTATGGCGTAAAGCTGGTGGAGATCACCGGCGGCGAACCTCTGATGCAGCCCCTCACCCCGGCCCTGGCCGAAACCCTGCTTGCAAAAGGTTTTGAGGTGATGATTGAGACAAACGGCACCTATTCCATTGATCTGGTACCGGATGTATGCATGCGGATCGTGGACATCAAATGCCCGGCAAGCGGGGAAAGCCGCAAAACCGATTTTGACAACCTCAACCGCCTGAAGGGAAACGATCAGGTCAAATTTGTGATCTGCGACCGCAAGGACTATGATTACGCCCGCCATATCCTCAGGCATTACTGGTCCGGCCGGCCGCCGGTGCCGGTTTTGATCTCGCCGGCAGCCGGCCGGCTTGCGCCGGCCACCGCAGCGGCCTGGATACTCGAAGATCGGCTGGATGTACGGCTGCACCTGCAGCTGCACAAGATTCTGTGGCCAAATGAACAACGCGGGGTATAGAATTACAGGAGGTATGAAATGGAAGACCAGCCCCGGGCAGTAGTGCTTTTAAGCGGCGGGCTTGATTCGGCCACCACCCTTGCCGTTGCCCGCCAGCAGGGATTTTGCTGCCACACGCTCAGCTTTGACTACGGCCAGCGGCATTATCACGAGCTGGCGGCATCCGAAAGAATTTCCCGGGTTCTGGGGGCAAAAGAACACCACGTGGTGCGCCTGGACATGCGCGACATCGGCGGCTCTGCCCTGACTTCGGATCTGGCGGTTCCGCCCGGAAACTCAGGCGGGCAGGCCGAATCGGATATCCCGGTCACCTACGTGCCTGCGCGCAACACCATCTTTCTTTCCGTGGCCCTGGCATGGGCCGAAACCCGGCGGGCCGCCGACATCTTTATCGGCGTGAATGCAGTGGACTATTCCGGTTATCCGGATTGCCGGCCTGAATATCTTGCAGCCTTTGAGGCCATGGCCAATCTGGCAACCAAAATGGCCGTCCAGGAAAATACCGTCGTTCGCATCAATGCCCCCCTGCTTTATCTGAAAAAATCAGAAATCATCCAAAAGGGAATGGCCCTGGGTGTGGACTACAGTCTGACCCACTCCTGCTATGACCCCTCACCCGGCGGCCTGGCCTGCGGCCGCTGCGATTCCTGCCTGCTGCGGCAAAAAGGATTTGCCGATGCGGGGGTCCCGGACCCCACGCTGTATACACCAGACCCGGAATAAAAACCGGCCGCAGACGGCAAGTCCTACCAGCCCATGGGCACCAGAAACGCTTTTCCGGTCATCTGAAGGGTTTTGTCCGGCTCGGTTTTACACTTTTCGCTCACCGAACGGATCAGATGGCCCGCTGCGGTTTGTGTCCAGAACCAGCGGGCAAACTCCCGGCTCGTGGGCGGGGTCGTGCCCGGCTGATGGCTGGCTGCCTCGTAATAAAAGGTTTTCAGGTCCTGAACCGCAAGCCGGATGGCCACAGCCAGGGTCATTTCCGAATCCCCGGGCTCCGGGGATTGATCCAGCAAATAATCACAAAGCAGGCCTGCGGCTGCATCCGGTTCAAAATTGGCCAAAGCCGTGCGGCTTTGCTCCTTGCGGCGTTTGTCATACCAGGGCATCAGCTCTGTCATTTCCCGGCGAAGGGCGGATACCTGTTTTTCCAGATCGGTTTCAGCCTGCTCAGGGGCGGAGAAGCTGATTGGACAGGACCATGCCGCTTGTGCCGCATCGGAATCATCTGCTCCAACCGGTGCTTCCTCGGAAAAATCAACCAGAACAGGACCGGATCGGGCATTTAAAAGCTCCAGGGCCGAAACCAGCACTTTTTTCTGAAATGACGGATCATCGGGCACACCCAAAGGGCGGCCCAGGTCAAATGGCACCCACAGTGCCCGGGGCGGATGGATTTTTTCCGTGTGCACCCGGATCAGGCTGATCTGGGTGGTGGCAATGCCTTTGGCTTCCAGGTAATGGGCCAGCGCGCCCACGGCGCGCGTGCAAAACGGTCAGACCGGAATCAGAACAGCGGCATCCACATTGTCGCCTTTGAGCAGGCCGGCCAGATTTTCCGCAGAAGGTGCCATTTTCGAGGGATCAGCAGCGCCCATGAAAGAATAATGAAAATCAGCCACACTGCCGATGCGGTTTTCATCAGCCAGCTGCCGGAGCCGGTCAATGGGAAAAACCACGTTCCAGTCCTGCTGAAAACCCGTGCGGTCAAAATTTGTTGAAATATGGGTCATGACCAGGTCCTCTGCCTTACTGGTGCCGTCGATCACCCGAAAGTCACCGTCCATTCCCCCAAAGGGCCGGTCGCCCCGGCGATGAAGCCCGGCCGTGGAAATTATCGCGATTCGCTGATTTGCCAGTTCCGGGACATTGACCCAGGGCGTGTGATCAAACTGCGGACAGGGCAGATCGGCAATATGGGAGCGCATGGGTTCAGTCAAATTTTCAAGTCGCGCCATTATATCCTCCTTTATTAAACAATTACGTAACTGTATAGTTTCAGGCCAAATTTACTGTCATGTTTGCACAGTGTTTATATGATGGCCTGGCAAGGCAGCGGCAGTTTTTCTCTGGAGGTCACTACGCTGCATTTCCGGCAGGTTTCCCGGGTTGGCGCCCGCTCACACCCCTGACATCGACTTACCAGATCCATGGCTTCGCGGATTTCGACTTCCAGTTTCTGATAATCGCTGATTTTTTTTTCAACCGCGCGCTTTTGTTCTTCAAGCAGGGCCAGGACCCGGCTGCTTGCTTCATCTCCCGTGGCGCCGTTTTTGCGGGCCTCGTAAAGGGCCCTGATCTGTTTTAAGGCAAAACCGGCATCCCTGAGCTTTTGAACAAAAAACACCGTATCCGCCGTTTCCGGAAAAAACAGGTAAAAGCCCCCGGCACTTCGGGCAGCCGGTTCAATAAACCCCTCTTCCATGTAATAGCGGACAGTACGCACGGTGGTGCCGGCCATTTTGGCAATCTCACCGATCTGACAAAGATTTTCAGGTTTGTTATTTTCCATGGTGTATAAAATAACCATACTTTTACGTTATTGTCAAATCAAAAATTTGTCCGGCTGGTTGACATCCCTGTCAAGGACTGTCATATTTGGATCAAACAAAAGCCTCCCTCCGGTTTAACCTTATTGGCCCGTAAAAAACAGGGCAGGAGAACATAAATGCAAAAACCCAAACCCTGGCTGCTGGGTCTGCTGGCAGTGCTTGTCATTCTTGCTGTCGCCTATGTTGGCTTTTATTTTCTCTTCCTGGATTTCCTGGTGGACTATTGGTGGTTTGATTGCCTGGGCTACGGGTGGTATTTTTTCCAGCGGGTTTCTTACCGGTACCTGGTATTCGGCGGGGTGACCCTGTTTTTCTTTCTGGTGTTTTTTCTCAACTTCTGGGCGGCTTCCCGGTTTCTTGGCACATCGCCTGCCGAAGCAGAAAAAAAAGACAAAAACCGCACCCGTCGCTACCGTGACATGGCCCGGATGTTCCGCACCGGCTCAATGAAGATCTATACTCCGCTTTCACTGGTGCTTTCCATATTTGTGGCCCTGCCTGTTTTTGAAAAATGGGAGGAACTGCTGTTTTTCCTGTTCGGCCCCAATGCCGGAACAAAGGATCCGGCCTTTGGTATTGACGTGAGTTTTTACCTGTTTTCCTATCCCATCCATATGCTGCTGGAACAGCGGCTGTTGATCGCAGTGGCCATTGTGGCCGCAGCTTCCCTTCTGCTCTATATCATCGAACGCCGGATGCTGGCAAAAACCGATCAACCCCTGGCCAGGGGCGCCAGAGTTCATCTCAATATTCTGGCGCTGATCCTGGCTGTGCTGGTTGGCTGGGGATTTTTCCTGAAACGCTACGGCCTGGTTTTTACCAGCGATCACATGCCCCTGTTTTACGGACCCGGGTTTACGGAAATGCATGTTACGCTGCCCCTGATCTGGGCAGCAGTGATCTGCTGGGTGGCAGCAGCGGCAGGCATTGTTTATTATCTGAATTTTCGCCGTGCCCTGTTTCCGGCCCTCGGCTTGATAGCCCTGTTTGCCGGTGTTTTTGCCCTGGGGAACACCGCTTTTTTGCCCAATCTGGTAGAGAAATATTTGGTTCTTCCAAATGAGCTGTCCCGCCAGCAGCCCTACATTGAAAACAGCATCGAAGCCACCTTGGGGGCCTATGGCTTATCTGACGTGGAAACCCGCAAACTTGAAGTAAACCGCATCCCCTGGGGGCAGACCACTGAATCGATCCGCACCAACATTGAAAACATTCCGGTATGGGACCGGCACCTGCTGGAAGACGTTTATGAACAGCTCCAGAGCATCCGGCCTTATTACAATTTCACGGGCGTGGATGTGGACCGCTATGAAATTGACGGCCGGGTTCAGCAGGTCAATCTGGCGGCAAGGGAGATCAATCTGGATAAGCTGCCCGGCTCCGGGAAAAACTGGATCAACCGGCACCTGCAGTATACTCACGGCTACGGCCTGGTCATGACCCCTGCGGCCCAGAGTGGCGAGCATTTCATGAAATGGCAGATCCGCGGGATTCCGCCGGTTTCTGATTTCGGTCTTGAGATTTCCGAGCCCGGCATTTACTTTGGCCAGGAATCCCTGGAGTATGTGATTGCGCCCAATGACGCCGGTGAAATCGATTATCCGGAGGGCGACTCCTTTGCCGGAACCGATTACACCGGCAGCACCGGCATTGCAGTTGATTCCATGTTCCGCAAGCTCCTGCTTTCCATCTACTTCAGGGACCGGAACATCTTTTTTACCGCAAAAACCGGAAATGACAGCAAAATCCTTTTCCGCCGCAATATCCGGGAAGCTGTCAACCACCTGACCCCGTATTTCAACCTCGACAATGATCCCTATCTTGTGGCCACAGACGACGGTTTGTTCTGGTTTCTGGACGCCTATACCCGGTCGGCGCGTTATCCCAACTCAGAACCCTTTGATGATCACAACAACTATATTCGCAATTCCGTCAAAATTGTCATGGATGCCTACAACGGCACCATTGACTATTACATGGCAGACGCCGAAGACCCCGTGGTGCGGGCCTATGACCGGATGTATCCGGGATTGCTCAAACCCCTGGAAGAAATGCCCGAGAACCTGCGCGCCCATATCCGGTATCCCAAGGACATTTTTGAAATTCAGATGGAGATCTACACCAAATACCATCAAACCGATCCCAAAACCTTTTACCAGGAAGAGGATCTCTGGGAGTTTGCCCATCAGAACCCAAAGGAAATCCGCGAGATTGGTTCCCAGTCGATGCGGGCCTATTACCTGACCCTGGACCTGATTGAGCAGGATCACCCGGAGTTTACGCTTATTTCCCCCATGACCCCCAACAACCGCCCCAATCTCCGGGCCATGGTCATTGCCGGGTGCGACGGGGACAGATACGGAAAATTTTATGTTTTTAGTTTCCCTAAAGGCGAGCAGGTATACGGCCCGTCCCAGATCAGCGCCCTGATCGATCAGAACACGGAAATCGCCGAGCAGTTTACCCTGTGGGACCAGGTGGGCTCTGAGGTCAAACGGGGGCGGATGATCATTTTGCCCATAGCCGACGTGGTTTTCTATATCCAGCCGGTATACCTCAGCGCTGCATCGGATTTGAAAATCCCCCAGCTCCAGCGTCTTCTTGTCACCCAGGGCGACGTAGTGGCCATGGATGTCTCGCTGGAAAAGGCCTTTGACCAGATCCGAAACCGCCTGCACAGGGGGGGACATCCCACCGAACCCGAAACCCCGCAGGCGTCTGCACCGGATCAGCCGGCCGGCGGAGGCCAAGAACCAGGCCCGGCCGAAGATGAGACCCTTTAACAGTTCACAAGCCGGGTAAGGAATATGCCACGGCCCCGTAAATCCCTGATCGCTGTTTTGGTGTTATTCTGCCTGATTGCCGCATTTCAGGCATCGGGTTATTTTCTGGGCAGGATCATGGCCCCCCGGCTGGAAAAACAGATCAGCAGCTTAATTGATGCCCGGGTTGTCCTGGAAAACATGCGGTTTTCTTTTCTCACCGGCGCCCGGGCTGACCGCGTGGTCATTTCTTTGCCGGAAAATCCGAATCAGTCCAGGAATTTTCATCTGGAAATAAGCGACCTGACTGTCAGCCATGGCCTCACTGCACTTATTGCCGGGCAATATCAGGTCACGGGCATCCGGATCCGAAACCTGGAGGCATCGGCAACCCCTGCCGCACGGCCCTTGCTATCCGCTCTCCGGAAAAAAATAAAGCAAAAGCAGCACTTCCCGGACATCCGAATAATCCGGGGGGATATCAGCATCCGTCATCCGGATTTCCCCCGGGGTTTACACATCAGCGACCTGACCGCACGCCGGCTGGGAAACGGCCAGATGGAGATAGACGCCCTGGCCTCTTTTGACGGCCATGAAAACAACATCAGGGCACATATCAATGTGGACCCCGGTCAGATACATGCTTTGGCGCAGTTGTCCGTATCCGGCTATCCCCTCTCCAGCCTTCCGGCAGGCCGGTTATTGGAAAAATTTCCACAACTCGGTCAGCTGCCCCTTGACCAGACCGTTACAGGCAAAATCACCGTCCAATACGATCAGGCATCCCAAAGTCTGATTTTCAGCCGCGGCCGGTTTGAAACCGGAAACAGCAGCTTCCGGATCTCATCTGCCGGCATTGATTTTGACAGCAAAGACCCGCACCGGGCCTGGATCAATGCGGATTTTTGGGAAATTAAGCTGGCTGTGTTGGACCGGCTGGGAATGTTCAACAACATGCCGGAAAAAATCCGGCCCCGGATCATGGATGGAAAGTTCCACGCCCGGGTCCATGGCCGCTGGAACCCGGGATCGGGTTTTGATTTGGATGCCGGCCTGAGCGTGGAGTCCGGCGCTGTATTTCTGCCCGGGTTAAACACCAGCGTGGATGCCATTGAAGCAAATGTTGACCTGGCCTTTCCCGGTCGGATACACATCCGGCAAAGCCGGGGGCGCACTTCCGGGGGCCGGATCCGGGCTTCGGGCAGCCTGGGCTGGAACAGCAGGGCCGGAATCCATGATCCGTTCATGGAAATTGACATGGATCACATCCGGCCGGATAAACAGATCGACCGGCTTTTGCCCGAATCCATCCGAAAAGCCGTGCAAAAGCTTAATTTGCAAAACCCCGGGGTAAACGGAAAAATATTGTTTGCCGGCCCGGAAATGGAACTGAATCTCGGCGTTTACGCCCAAACCGCCCGGCTGCCCCATCTGCCCTTTTCGCTCCATGGGCCTGCAGCCACAATCCGGTGGCGGACCGGAGAAAAAACCGTCCGACTGGATGATCTCAGCGCCCGTCTTCATGGAAAAAACCTGGAAGGCAATGCCCTGCTTTACGTAAAACAGCCGGTTTCCGCGGATTTCACCCTGTTTGGCCGGCATCTGCCCATTAAATCTGAAATTCTGGATTGGCTCGACATTGAAACCGGACCCTGGTCTGTTGACGGAAGATATGATCTTGAACTCCAGGCCAGGAAATGGCGATCCAATGGCGCAAATCCTTCTGACAGACTCAAGGGGATAGAGGCCAGCGTGGATATCCGGGATCTGTCAATGACCCATCCGGACTATGGCAGAGTGGCAGACAACTGGTACGGACATCTGGCCCTGGCCGGCGACCGGCTCCGCCTGGGCGATTTCCGGGGAAACCTTTTCAATGCCGGATTTGAAGCAAACGGATTTATTCCCTTAAACGGAAAAGACACGTCCCGTCTCCGGCTGGAATCCAAAACCATTGCCGTCAATCAGGCCTTGCGCAACGCTCTCCCCGGCCGATATGCCCGGGTTTTAAAGGAATTTGATCTGACCGGACAGTGTGAACTGCAGGCGGACCTGGTATTTGACAAAAAAAACAAAATCCCGTCGTCAGCCAGGATCACGGCTGTGATCCATCACCTGGAGGCGCAGCAATCATCGGTTGCCGCCAGTACCGGCGGCAGCATCCGGGCTGATATCTCCCGGCTCAACACAGAAGGATTTGAATTTGAAGGCTTTGCCGAACTCAGTCGGGTGACCGTGGGCCGGTTTGAATCAGACCGGCTGTCTGCAACCTTTTCCGGAAACCGGAAACGCCTGGACATCCCGGAAATGAAAGTCAGTGCATACGGAGGCGCCATTTCGTTTGCAGACGTGGTTGTGCTGCCGGGCCCAAGGCAATGGCAGGCCCGGATCATGCCGGCCCACATAGACGTGGAAACCCTTGTGGGCGCATTCGGGGTGACCGGACGCCATGCCCCTGCCGGCAGTCTTCGGGGGACGATTGAGCTGCGGGGCACAGGATTTGAACCTGAATCCATGGAAGGTACAGGTGAGATCAAGATCGACCGGGGCAGATTGTATCAATTCCCGGTCCTGGCGTCGGTGTTCAGGGTTCTGGACCTGCAGCTGCCCACACAAAGCCCCATCACCGATGCCTACGGCACCTTCCGCATCAGCGGCGGCCGGCTGGATATAGAAGATCTGCTGCTTCTGGGCGGAACAATGCCCATGCATGTGGCCGGGTTTTTGGATCTGAAAAACAACAAGGCATTTCAAGACCAAAACATGGACCTTCTGGTCACCACCACCAAAACCGACGGGATTTTAAACAAAATTCCGGTGCTCAACTGGGTCAAGCACTACACCATTGACTGGTTCCGGCGCCTGGTTTTCCAGGCAAGGGTTCGGGGGACCATCGGGGACTATGAAGTCCAGAGCCTGGCCAGTCCGCTGGCCACACCCATTGAACGCATGTGGTCTTTGATGGAAATGCTGTCACCGGATGCGCCGGAAAGATAAAAGGCCGGCTATGGAAGTTGCTCGTAATTGTTTCGCACCAGCACCTCCCTGGGCTTGACCCCGTCTGAAGGCCCCACCACCCCCTCTTTTTCCATCACTTCGATTATGCGTGCAGCCCGGTTGTAACCGATTCGCAAATGCCGCTGCACCATGGAAATCGAGGCCTGCCCGGTCTTTGTCACAAGGGCTACTGCCTCGTCATAGCGCTCATCATAATCCTGTTCCCCGTTTTCCTGCTTATCGGTCTCAGGCGCCTCAATGACCTCGTGATCATATTCCGGTGCCTTCTGGGATTTCAGAAATTCAATTACCCGGGTGACCTCATCTTCTGACACATAGGCTCCGTGAATGCGTTGAAGCTTGGCCGTACCCGGGGGCAGAAAAAGCATGTCCCCGTTTCCAAGAAGGCTTTCCGCCCCGTTGATGTCGATGATGGTGCGCGAATCGATCTTGGAGGACACCTGAAAAGACAGGCGGGTCGGAAAATTGGCCTTGATCAAACCGGTGAGCACGTCCACCGAAGGCCGCTGGGTGGCCAGAATCAAATGAATACCTGCAGCCCGGGCCATTTGGGCCAGCCGGGTGAGGCTGACCTCCACGTCCCGGGAGGAAACCATCATCAGGTCGGCCAGTTCATCAACAATGACAACGATATAGGGCAGTTTTTCAGGCGGCGGCTGGCCCTCTTCGGGTTTTTCCTTTTCAATCCGGGCATTGTACTGCTTGATATTGCGGACCTTTTTTTCAGAAAGCAGCTTGTAGCGGCGCTCCATTTCCCGAACAGCCCAGAAAAGCGAATTGGTGGCCTTTTTCATGTCCGTTACCACAGGGGCGATCAAATGGGGGATACCGTCGTAATTTGACAGCTCAATGCGCTTGGGATCGATCATGATCAACTTGACCTCTTCCGGGGTGGCCTTAAACAGAATGCTTGCAATCATGGTGTTTAAGGCAACACTTTTGCCCGTTCCAGTGGCCCCGGCAATCAAAAGGTGCGGCATGCCTTCGAGATCGGCCACAACCGGGTAGCCCACGATGTCCTTGCCCAGGGCAATGGTCAGCCTGGAGGCGGATTTTTTGTATACTGAAGAGGCGATGATATCTTTAAACCCCACCAGTTCCCTTTTCTTGTTGGGAATTTCTATGCCGATAACCGCTTTTCCGGGAATCGGGGCCACAATGCGCACGCTCAGTGCCTTTAATGCAAGGGCCAGATCATCGGAAAGATTGACAATCTTGTTGATTTTCACCCCGGGCGCAGGAGCGAATTCATACCGGGTGATCACGGGTCCGGGCAGCACTTCGGTAACATTGCCCTGGACCCCGAAATCCTGGAGTTTCTGCTCCAGCAGGGCGGACTGCTGCCGCAAATGCTCATGATCCACCCCGTCTTTGATCTTTTCCGCATCTTCGAGAAAATCCAGGGGCGGCAATTGAAACCCTTCCTGCCGGACCTGCATGGATTCAAACTCCTGCTGGCGGAATGCGGGCTGGGGTGCCAGGGTCGGCGGCGCCGGGGCCTGGATTTTAATGTCAGCTGATTTGTCGGGCGTTTTTTCCAATGCAGGCGCCTTTGCGCCGGTTTTACCGGTTTCCGGCATTTCCTTCGGTTTCGGGGCTCCTGAATCCGCAGGCGCAGGAATTTGTTCCGGATGGCTGGCTTTTTCGGGCTTGTACGCCCGCGGGGCGGCAGCTGTTTTTCTTTTCTGACCGCCCCTGCCCGGCCGGTTGACAACGGCCTTGCATAGACCCGCAATACCGGAAAGCAATTTCAGAACCCGAGTCCGGATCCAGCCTGCCAGAAGGACGGCCAGACGCATTGCATTTCTGAAAACCGCCACCAGGGAAATCCCGGTTGCCATGATAAAACCGATGGCCAGCATGACTGCGAAAATCAGCATGGCTCCGGAACGGTTGGCGTATTTTTCAAACACGGCCATCATGGGATAGCCAAGAATGCCTCCGGCCGGATATGGCGTTTGAAAAATCAGGTAGCTGTCTTTAAACAGGGAAGAAACCGCGCCGGTGCCCACGATGAGCAAAATTGCCCCGGATGCCATAAGCCAGGGGGACAGGGCGGAGTCATGAGTGTAGAAACGAAGCGAGGCCATGAGCAGAAAAACCGGAATCCAAAAGGCGCCCACGCCGAAAAGATCCAGCATCAGGCCGGCGGCATAAGCCCCTGCCACACCGAAAAAATTGTGCACCTGGCGCCAGTCTGCAGCATGGTTAAAGCCGGGATCGTCCGGATGATAGGACATCAGGCTGACAAGGGAAAAAATCACGAGAAAAAAGCACAGGATCCCCAGAATTTCCTTCTGCAGGGTCCGGTATCCCGCACTTGCCTGAAAAAGCCGCTTCATGGATCAAAGCTCCAGGATAAACGGCAGTATTACCGGCCGGCGTTTGATGCTAAAACTGAAATACTCCCGGAGGGCCCCGGGCAGGCGCCGGCGAATGACATCGGCCGGATGAGGAAGATCCACTGCATCATCAACGATTTCGAGTACAACGCATTTGGCGTCTTCAATGATATGACCGGTTTCGGTTTCAAACACAAACCCCTTGGAAACAATTTCCGGGCCGTAAATCACAAACCCGGTATCCTCGTCAATGGCCATGGTCACCGCCACCATTCCCTCTTCGGAAAGCAGACGCCGCTCCTTTAATACAAGGCGCCCCACATCGCCGATGCCCTTGCCGTCCACCAGCACCCGGCTTGTGGGGATCCGCTCGCTGATCCGGGCGCCGTCTTCTTCAAACAATACCACGTCGCCGTCTTCGGCAAGCAGCACATGGTCCCTGGCAATGCCGCACTCAGAGGCCAGCTGGGCGTGGTGGTACAGGTGTCGGTATTCGCCGTGGATGGGAATGAAATACCTGGGACGCACGGTCTGGATCATCATTTTGAGTTCGTCGCGAAAGGCGTGGCCGGACACGTGGATGTCTGAGATCTTTTCATAGATCACATTGGCGCCCCTGCGAAACAGATTGTTGATGATCTTGGCAATGGCTTTTTCGTTTCCCGGGATGAACTTGGAGGACAGCACCACCGTATCACCGGGTTTGACCTTGATCTGTTTGTGAATGCCGGTGGACATGCGCGCCAGGGCCGACATGGGCTCACCCTGGCTGCCGGTGGTGAGAATCATCACCTCTTCTTCAGGGTACTCGTCGATATCCTCAAGAAAGATCTCCATGCCTTCCGGGACATGGAGCAGGTTCAGCTCCCGGGCAATCCGGACACTGAGCTCAATGCTTCTGCCGTTGAACAATATCTTTCGCCGGCCGGACTTGATGATATTGATAACCTGCTGGATGCGCGACACATTGGAGGCAAACAGGGCAACAATTACCCGGCCCGGGCTGTTGACAACAATGTTTTCCAGGCTTTTTTGCACCCGTGCATCAGAAGGGGTGCGCCCTTCCCTTTCCACGTTGGTGGAATCGGACAAAAGCGCCAAAACCCCCTTTTCCCCGCACCTGGCAAAGGACTCCATATCAGTTTCCAGCCCGGCAATGGTGGAATCGGAAATCTTGAAATCCCCGGTGTGCACAATGAGCCCGTATGGCGTGTCAATGGCCATGCCCACCCCGTCGAGAACACTGTGATGAACCCGGATAAATGAAAAGGAAAAAGGCGCAATGAAAAGCTCTTTTCCGGGTCTGATTTCGTGGAGGGTGGCTGAGGCCAGCAGGCCGTGCTCTTCCACCTTGTGGCGGACCATGCCCAGGGTAAAGGCCGTGCCGTAGACCGGTGCCTGAATTTCCCGGAGCAGATACGGCAGGGCCCCGATATGGTCTTCATGGGCATGGGTCAGGACAATGGCCCGGACCCGGTTTTTGTTCTGAAAAAGATACCCCATATCCGGGATCACATAATCCACCCCCAGCATGTAGTCTTCCGGAAACATCAGGCCCGCGTCAATAACCACGATGGCGCCTCTGCATTCCAGGGCCATCATATTCAGGCCGATTTCTCCGAGTCCGCCAAGGGGGATGATTTTCAGCATAATCAAGCAGATCCGTTGCAGGTCAGTAAAGAATCACTGATCCGTGGAGGTTAAACAGGGATACCGAGTTGCCGGACAATGCTGTCCATCAGATCAATCAACCAGTTTCGCTGTGCTTTGGTGGCGTAATCCATGCAGTCGCACCGCACCCGCTCGTGCGTGCGCACCAGAAACTCGCCTGCAAAAGCGCCGGGTTTAACCTGCAGGGCGAAAAAAAGGGGATGGCAGGCCTCGTGGGCCGCCTGCACCGGGGTAAAATATTCCGGGTCCAGAGCAACCCAGTACACCCGGTCCAGTGCCGGCGGTCCGTACTGCTGTCTTAAATAATTTTCCAGCGCCTCTGTGTCCTGTTCCCGAAGTTGGTCAATAACGTATTGTTTCATTTTTGCATCGTTATCATATTGAATATGAATGCGCAAGCACCGGATCTTTGTTTCCGGATTCATGGGCCAGCAGTTTTTTTTTCATCAGCGATCCGCCGCCAAATCCGCCTGTTTCCCCATTGCTGCGCACCACCCGGTGACAGGCAATCAGCAGGGGCCACGGGTTGGCTGCCAGGGTGTTGCCCACAAAGCGTGCGGCACCGGGCTTTCCCAGTTTCACGGCAATATCACGGTAGGACCGGACCTGTCCACAAGGAATTTCAGCCGTGAGGCGCAGCACCTGCTGCTGCAGAGGGGTCAGCCGAACCGGGCTGAGCCACTGCCATGGCGTTGCAATGGGCCGGCAAAATTCAAAATAGTCATGGATCATCTTTGTTACAGCCATGGCCCGGGGACATTGCTGAAAATCGAAATCCGGAACATCGGTATTGATCTTTTCGGACAAACCGGATGACCTTGCTTCCTGCAGCTGTCGTGGCAGAAAAACCCTTTGCAGGCCGAAGGGATCGGTTTGCGCAGCCACGAGCACTGTTCCCATCCAGGTATGAACAGAAAAAAGCGGCATTCTCAGTTCCCGGGATAAAAGTCAAAAAGGTTTCCGTTTGCATCAAAATCCCACGGCCGCCAGGAAGAAACCTGTTTTAACCCGCCCTTCTCATCTGCGGCCGTCTGCAGGGAGCGAGATATTTCCATGTATTGCAGGGAGGCCGTGTCCCGTATTCTTACAATCCGGGCATCTGATCCATTTTCAATGCCCGCGGTATGCATGCACACCTGGATGCATTGCCAATCCGTATCAAAATACACGGGAATGGCGGCTTTTTCCGGTGATATGGCGGTAACCGCGTTTACCGCGGTTTTTTCCAGGTCCATGCGTTTGACCAGCCGTGCGGTGGTAATGTCTGCCAGGCCGATTCCGTTTGCGTTGCCGTCGCTGTCACAGGTGAGGTCGCGGACAAGGCGGTGCGGAAAAATCACCGGCAATGTCTCTATGCCGGCCCGTGATGTTGGAATCCATGCCAATACCCGATATTTCCTTGCCGATTTGATCCACCACCAGGATGTCCAGGCGGTCAAAAGGAATCTTTCCCATCATGGCCCGGGCGCGGTCCAGCAGCTGCTTTTCCCTGTGGATCAGTGTATCCGGGGCAAGGGCCTCAATGGCATACAGTTTCCCGCATCCGTTTTCCGTCAGGGCAAGGCCGAAGAGTACCGGCACATTTTGGAGCACAACCGCGGCCGCGGTTTCGATGAAGGCAAAGCCGCGGGAAACCGCAAAACCATGGCAGGCCGCCGCACCGGCCTGCATGCCCAGGCCGACGACCAGCATTTTGCACAGTCCGCTTTCAATGACAGCAGAAAACTTGGTGTGCGGCTTGATCCGGTTAACCGGAACAATCCAGTCCGCATCCAGGGCAGCTGTGGAAAAATAAAGCGGCAGGCCGTCGTCGGTTCTGTCAATCCTGCGGGTATTCATATCCGCGCACACCGGTACGCCCAACCGCTTTCCGGTGATACCCAGGGAGGCCAGCACCCGGGTCTGCCCCTCGGCGCAGGCACCGCCGTGGCTGCCCATGGCCGGAACAATAAAGGGTTTTGCCCCTTTTTCCCGGAAAAATGCTACCAGTTCGGATACGACCGTATCCAGGCGGTCAATGCGCCGGCTTCCAACAGCTATGGCAATGGATTTTCCCTTAAGGCAAAAAGACGGGGGCACCCGGCCGGCCGCGGCCAGACGGGTTTGCTGTCCTGCATTCTGAAGCGTGGCGCTGGCCAGGTCCTGATAATAAAGCGCCATTTCCGGCAGTGGAAAAAAATCTGGATACAATGGGATCTCGCGGTTGCAATGAGGGTTTGCGCAGGAAAAACTGCAAGGTCGTCAAAAAGGCGGTACCGGACCTGGGTCCGGTGCGGAAAGCCCCGGCCATGACCCCATGGCCGGGGCAAAATCAGTGGTTGTGCTATATTCTAGGTTTCTTCCACGGTGATGGCGCCGGGTTCGCAAACCTCGATGCAGCTTTCACATCCAAGGCATTCCTCGGCGTTGACAGGAACGGACTTGCCGTCCTGGATTTCAAAAACTTCCACCGGGCATACTTCCACGCACTCTTCACAACCTTCGCATTTTTCCGCGTCAACGATCGGATTAAAAGCCATTTCAAATCTCCTTTCTCATTGTCTCACATTATAATGATATATCATGGGGCCTTTGGTTTCGGCGTTTGCGCTGCAAGATTTTTCTCATTATACCAAATAAATAATCGAGTCAAGGGCCATATTCGATTTTTTGTTTCATGCCCCTTCAGCACCCAGCAACCCGAGAATCCGGCCGGAATCGCGCATTTCATAAAAAGACGTCTTCGGAAGCAAATCCCCTGCCGCCGGATCGGGCAGGCCGGCTTGTACGTTTTCCGGCAATCGTTCTGCAATTGACAGGGTTTCGAAATGTTCATCAACTGCGGCAATCACAGCCGAACTGGTTGTAATCCAGATTTGCGGGCAATCCGGATCAGTCTGGGCCAGGCGGAGCCAGGCGCGGATCCGGGCCTCGGGCATATACCCCCCAGGGTCTTCCGGCGCGCCGGAGCCGACCCTGTGGTCTGAAAACCCGGAAGCCGCTCCGGAATCACCGCCCTGCCCCCGGATTTTGGCAAACATCTGTTGTGCCGTATGATCGGTTGCAGCCAGGTCATTTTCCAATTCCGCTGCCTGACGGTCAAACTCCTGGGCCATTAACAAAAACAGCCGGGCAATAAATACCGGATCCGGGGCTGCAACCTCGTCCCTGCCTTCCTTTAAAATTTCCGTGCTGATTTCCCGGGCAAATTCCTGGTTGTAAAACCCGGCTTCCGCAAAAGACTTCAGCGCTGCGGCGTGTTTCTGGTGCACCTGCCCCCAGTTCTGATACTGCCGCGCCAGATCCGTGAGATGTTGGTCGTCTCCGTGCACCGGACGCCGCAAAATGATACGTCCCTGCCGGTCAAGATCTTCCATGAAAGCCGGGGCTGTGCCCTCAGCAGGCTGATAGACCACCGGCGGGCCGAAACATGCGCTGCTTCTGGCTGCCCATCTTTCTGAAATAAAACTAAACGGGAAAAATGCAGTTGTTATCTTATTCATGAGTCTCCGATTTTTTCGTCCTTGATTTCAACACCGGCTTGCTGAAGCTGTTGCCGGATCTCATCTGCCCGGGCAAAATCCTTCTGCTTCCGGGCCTGATTTCTCTCCCGGATCAGGGCCTCGATTTCCGCGGAAAGGCTTTTGTGGGTAAAGTCAAAAAAGCCCAGCACCCGGTCGATGTCTTCAAACGTGTTTAAAAATTTGTCTGCCTGCTCCCGGGTGAGCCGTTTTTCAGACACCAGGGCGTTGATCCGCCGAATTTTTCGAAAGATCGCAGCCATGGCCCGGGGCATGTTCAAATCATCATCCATGGCATTGATCAATCCCTGCCGGATATCATAAGCAATCTGGTCGATTTCCTCTGTGGATGCCGCATCGTTTCCGGGCTGGTCAACCTGCTGCAGGCCTTCGATACAAGCGTCAATGCGCCGGATGGCATTTTGGGCCTGGTCCAGACGTTTCGGCCCATATTCCAGGGGCTTTCGGTAATGACCGGTGATCAGCCAGAAACGGACATCCCTGGGCGTGTAACCCATGCCCCGGAGTTCTTCAAGGGTGGGGAGCGCCTGTTTCTGGGCCCGGATGCCGTTTTGCCCGGCGTGCACCTGCTCGCAGTGGACCCAGTAGCGGGCAAGCGGCTTTCCGGTCAACGCCTTGGCAATGGCCCGTTCATTTTCATGATGCGGGAAAACCAGCTCCCGGGTGCTGGTGTGAATGTCATAGGTTTTGCCCAGGTGTTTCATGGAAATGGCCGCGCACTGAATATGCCAGGAGGGGCGCACATTTCCCCACTGGGTTTTGACGTAAATGCCGCGCTTGAGTTCAGAGAGCCGGGCGCGCTTGAGCAGGGTGAAATCCCTGGGATTGTTTTTCTCGTATTCGTCCAGATCCACCGTGGCCCCGAGCTTGATTTTGTCAATGTCAATGCCGGATAACTGCCCGTACTCGGAAAAAGCGCCTATGCTGAAATAAAGGGACCGAAGCTTTTCATAGGCAAAGCCCTTGTCATAAAGCCCGGTGGCCACCCGAACCATGTCCTCCACATGCTCACTTGCCCTGGGGAAATGATCGGCCGGCACAATATTCAAGGCCTCCAGGTCCGCCATGAACCGGTCTATATAATAGCGGGTGTATTCGGCAAGGGATTGTCCTGCACTTTCCGATCCCTGGATGGTCTTGTCATCCATGTCCGTGATGTTCATCACATGGTTGACATCCAGGTCCCGGTAGCGCAGATACCTGTAGAGCAGGTCTGAAAACACGAACCTGCGGCACTCGCCCAGATGAATAAGCTTGTTGGCCGTGGGCCCGCAGGTGTACATGGACACCCGGCCCTTCTGGATGGGGTCAAAGGGCATCTTGGACCGGGTCAGGGTGTTGAACAAGTGAATTTCCGCCTTTTTCTTGACCAAAAACAGGGGTGTGCTCAGATATCGCTCCCCGCTGTCAGCAAAAATGGCCACAATGGTGCCTTCTGTCATCTCTGCGGCCTGACGGGCGGCAATCACCATGGCCGCCCCGCTGCTCATGCCCACAAACAGGCCTTCTTCCCGGGCCAGGCGGCGGGTCATTTCAAAGGCTTCCTCATCATCAATGTTGATCTTTTCATCCAGCCATTTTTTTTCAAAAATTTCCGGACGATAGGCTTCCTTGAGATTTTTCAGGCCCTGGAGTTTGTGGCCCAGGTAGGGCTCCACCCCGAGGATCCTGATGTTTGAATCATATTCCCGGAACCTGCGGGCGCAGCCCATCACTGTTCCGGTGGTACCCATGGTGGCCACAAATGCCGATATTTTCCCGTCGATCTGCTCAATGATTTCTCCGGCAGTGCCCTGGTAATGGGCCTGCCAGTTGGCCGGGTTGTTGTACTGGTCAGTCATAAAATAACGGTCCGGGTCTTCGCGGACCAGGCGATAGACCTCTTCAATGGCCCCGTCCGTGCCCAGGTGCCCGGGAGTAAGAAAAATCTCCGCGCCCCGGGCCTCTAAAATTTTGCGGCGCTCAAGAGAGACGGCATCGGACATGGCCAGCATGAGCCGGTAACCCTTTACCGCACAGATCATGGCCAGGCCGATGCCGGTGTTGCCGCTGGTGGCTTCAATAACGGTCTTTTCCGGGGAAAGTTCCCCGGACTGTTCCCCGGCCTCGATCATGGCCAGGGCCGGCCGGTCCTTGATGGAGCCGCCGGGATTGACGTATTCGAGCTTGGCAAAAATCCGGACGGCCGGATTGGGGTTTAACCGCCGGATCTCCACCATGGGTGTATTGCCGATGGCATCGAGTATGGAATAATGCATGTGATTGGGTCCTTATGGCACGCTTGCCGGCTGTGGACAAATCAGGGCTGAAAATCGGCTGCAAGCCGGAGCGCAAGTTGTTCAATGATTGCCGCCCGCACCTGTTCCCGGGCCGCGTCTGCTGCGACCACCCGGATGCGTTCGGGATTTTCGCGCGCCAGGTCCAGATACCCCTGACGGACTTTTTCGTGGAACCGGATGGTTTCCATCTCAAACCGGGTTTCCTGCGCATGGCGGTCCCCGGATTGAATTTGCCGCCATGCCCGGGATAATCCGACTTCGGCCGGAAGATCAAGCAAAAAAGTCAGATCCGGCGTAACACCGCCCAAAACCAGTTCATTCAGGTTCCGGACAACTTCTGCGGAAATGCCCCGGGCCGCGCCCTGGTAAGCCACGGTTGAGTCACAGAAGCGGTCGCAGATCACGATGCTGCCCTGCTGCAATGCCGGCCGGATCACCCGGCTGACATGCTGGGCCCGGTCAGCCTCGTAAAGCATCAATTCAGCAGTGGAATCCAGGCCGGCATTTCCCGGAGACAGCAATATGGCCCGGATTTGCCGGCCCGCCTCCGTGCCTCCCGGCTCCCGGGTAACCACACAATGATGTCCCCTGTCCTCAAGATACGCCACAATGTCGGGAATCAGAGTGGACTTGCCGGATCCTTCAATGCCTTCCAATGTAATCAGCATAAATTGTGCAACAACTCTTTCTCAGCCAGTGGTTTCCGGGCCGCCCCTGTAGAAAAACCGCTCCAGGGGTTTGTGATAGCCCGTCCATTCGGCGCCTGCATCCTGACTTTCCATAAATTCCCGAATGCCGTTGATCTTGGCGTCTATCTCATCAAGGTAATTGAGCAATACGGCCTCAAGGGTTTTGGGCGGTTCCGGGGAACCCAGTTCCCGGCTGCCGTGATGGCTGACCATCATGTGCCGCAGCAGAAGGGCGGTTTGTTTGGGAAAATCCGGAATCTGCCGGATTTTTTCTTCAAGCATCCCCACTCCGATGACAATGTGGCTGACAAGCCGGCCTTCACTGGAATAATCAATGTTTGTGTCAAAAACAAATTCATTGATTTTACCAATGTCATGCAGAATTGCACCGGTGATCAACAGATCCCGGTCAATGCCGGAGTAATGACCAGCCACCCGGTCTGCGAGCAGGGCAAGGGACAGGCTGTGCTCAAGCAGGCCGCCGATATAAGCATGATGCATTTTCTTTGCCGCAGGGGCTTGTTTAAACTGTGCAACAAAGCCGGCATCATTCCAGAAGGCATCGAGCAGCCCCCGCAGAACATCAGAGGAAACGGCTTGCCCGAGAGCTTTGATCCGTTCAAGCATTTGTTCCGGGCTCCGTCGGGTGGCGGGCAGAAAGTCAGCCGGATCAGCACCGGTTTCAGCCGGCTCCAGCCCCTTGACCACGACCTGCAGCCCCCCCCGGTATTCAGAGATATTGCCCTGGACACGGACCACGTCACCGGCCGCAGCCGCATCTGCGATCTGCTCCACGTTGTCCCATACCACGCCCCTGACCCGGCCGGTCTTATCCGATAATGCAATACTCAGATATGGGGCCCCGTCTTTTTTGTGACTCAGCGTCTTTTCCGCCAGGACGAAGAGTTCGGTTACGGCCTGGCCGGATTTTAGCTGACTGACGAACAACTTTTTCATCAAATGCCTGTCAATTCTGAATTGGCGAAATTTTTTCAAGCTATTGGCTTGACATTTTTTATTTTTCGGTTTTTTATACTGGAATTTTACGTGTGCATCAAGGTATTATTCAAAAGCTCGGATCAGACCGGACCACAACCCTTTGGCGGCGTCAGGCGCGGCCATCAGCGCAAATGTTGCAAATGCCCATGACCCGATTTTTACGGAAACAAGCCTGTCTGTGGATTGCCGCCATATGTGCAGCGGTGCTGATGACAAACGCCGCTGTGGCTCAAAAGATTTCCGATCCTGCGCTGACCAACGGCGGGTGGCAGGTCTTTGCCGACCGGCTCACCTATGACCCGGAAGCACAGTTGTACAAGGCTCTGGGCAACGTATTGATCATTCAGGGCCAAAAAGAACTGACAGCCGACTTTGCCACCCTTGACCAGGCTGCCAAAACAGCCAAAGCCGAAGGCAACGTGGTACTGGTATCCGGCGGTGACCGGATGTCCGGGCGGCGCCTGGAAATGAACATGGCTGACAATACCGGCACCCTTTATGACGGATTTGTGTTTATCCGGGAAAATCAGTTCCGCATCCGCGGCGATCGCATTGAAAAAACCGGCGAGTCCACCTACCGGATTCATGAAGCGTCCCTGACCACCTGTGAAGGCGATTCGCCGGACTGGCAGATCACCGGAAAGGAAGTTGACGTCACCCTGGAGGGCTACGGATACGTTTCCCATGCAGCTTTCCGGGTTCGGCAAATGCCCATGCTGTACATGCCCTGGTTCATGTTTCCGGCCAAGACCAAACGACAAAGCGGCCTGCTCCCGCCCCAGGCCGCCTATTCCAGCCGCAACGGTCTTGAATACACCCAGCCGTATTTCCGGGCCATCTCCGATAACACGGATGCCACTTTTTACTATCAGCACCTCCAGGAGCGCGGTGAAAAACTGGGCGTGGAATATCGCTACATGCTTTCACAGGACTCAAAAGGGGTCCTGATGTTTGACGGGTTCGAAGACAGAAGAATCGATGACGGAAGCCCGGAAGCCACCGAGGACTGGGGGTATGATCACGACAATGCAGCCCGGCCCAATGACGACAGATACTGGTTCAGGGCAAAGCTTGATCAGGAGCTGCCCGGCGGGGCCATGGCCCGGCTGGATCTCGATGTGGTCAGCGACCAGGACTATCTGCGGGAGTTTTCCAGCGGGTACATGGGCTATGATGCCGCAGAGGAGCAGTTTTTTTCCGAGTTCGGGCGGGATCTCGACGATGAAAACAATCCTGTTCGCACCAACCGGTTAAACATCAACAAGATCTGGAACTATCATGTCGTCAACACAGACCTGGTATGGTATGATGACGTGATCAAGCGGCGGCAGAGCGACACCAATGACACCCTTCAGCGGCTTCCCCGGGTGGGATACAGCGCCCTGAAGCAGCCCCTGCTCGATGTACCAGGCTTTTCCAATCAGATGCTGTTTGCGTCCATGGACAGCGAATACACCTATTTTTTTCGTGAAGACGGGCTGACCGGACACCGGATGGATTTCCACCCCCGGATTTATCTGCCTGTGCGCCTCTACGAAAGCTTTACCCTTGAACCCTCACTGGGCTTCCGCCAGACGGCCTGGTATATTGACGGGGACCGGGAGGATTACACCGCAGGCGCTGACCGCTATAAGCACCGGGAAATGTATGACATCGGTGCTGAGCTCTCCACAGAGCTCAGCCGGGTGTTTTCTGTGGACAGTGAGAATGTGGAGAAGATCAAGCACCTGATCATCCCCTTGCTTTCCTACGAATATGTGCCCGAATCCGACCAGTCGGAATTTCCCTTTTTTGATGAAAACGATCGGTATCAACAGCAAAACCGCATGGCGCTTTCCCTTACCCAGTTTCTGACCTCCAGGCGCACGGTCAGCGACCCGGAGGAAAAAGACGATGGCCCCGAACACCGCTACAATCAGTTTTTGCGCTTTTACCTCGAGCAGGGTTATGATTTCAACCAGAGCCATGACCCCGAACTGGCCTTTGAGCCCCTTTTTGCGGAACTTGACTTTACCCCGGCATCCCCGGTTACCCTGCGCGCAGACGCCCAATGGAGTTACGAGGCAGACAAATTCATCTCCACCAACTTCTCTGTTCATTACCGCAGCAGCCGGGGTGACCGGCTTCACGCCGAATACCGAAACAACCGGGAATATGAATCCGAAGTGGCCTATCGCAACACCGACCGGCAGGCCCGCGAAAGCCTGTATCTTGAAGTCGAAACCCCCGTAACCCGCAGGCTGACCCTTCTGGCGGATTATGAACGAAGCCTGGAAACAGACCAAAGCATTGAAACCGGCCTGGGTTTTCGATGGCGGTCCCAGTGCTGGACGCTGCAGGTCAGGTACGAAAAAGAGGGAGAGGACCATGACATCGCGTTTATGATTAACCTCTATGGACTCGGGGATTTCGGGGATTGATGGCCCGGATATGTTACACCGGATATATGATAAATAATGATCTCCGGCTGTGCACTTTTGCTTAACCCCTTGACTTATTGAAAATTTATGTTTAATTAGGGGAAACAGCTTGCAACCGGAGATTTTTACACAGGAGGAAAAATGAATAAACTTGAAATGATATCCGCCCTTAAAAAGGAAGCTGATATTTCCAAATCCGAAGCTGCAAAAATTGTGCAGATTTTTTTTGATTCCATGGCCGATGCCCTGGTCAATGAAGAACGCATAGAAATCCGCGGCCTTTGCAGTTTTTTTGTGAAAAACTACAAAAGTTATACCGGCAGAAACCCCAAAACCGGGGAAAAAGTCCAGATTCGTCCCAAGAAGCTGCCTTTTTTCAAGTGCGGCAAGGAACTTCGGGAACGCGTGAATGGAAAGGCGTAAACGGCGAATGTTGTGATTGGACTTGAAGACCTCATCGGGCAGAAGCGTCCGGTGCAGCTGCTGGCCAATGCCCTGCAAAACGGCAAGATGCCCCATGCCTGGCTTTTTACCGGAGAGGACGGGGTAGGCAAAAAAAGCGCTGCACTGGCCCTGGCAATGATCAGCAACTGCCAAAATCCGGATTTGACAGGCCTGCCCGCATCTCAAGCAGACGGACAAAACTCTGCTTGCCCCCGGGCATGCGGCAACTGCCGGTCATGTAAAAAAATTGCCGCAGGTGTGCATCCGGAGGTGCGGGTACTGGAACCCTCAGGCCCCAATATCCGCATTGACCGGATCCGGTCCCTGTGTTCTGACCTGGCCCTGAAATCCGATGAACGCTCCTGCCGGTTTGTGATCATTGACCCGGCCAGCCGGATGAATGCCGAAGCAGCCAACGCTTTGCTTAAAATCCTGGAAGAGCCCCCGGAACAAACGGTTTTTGTGCTTATTGCCGCTGATACCGGTGATCTGCTGCCCACCATTGTATCCAGGTGTCAGCATATCCGTTTTCACCCGATTGCCCCGGCTGAGCTGGAGGCTTATCTTCGCGACAAAAGCGGGACTGCCCCGCAGCAGGCCATGATCGTTGCATCTCTTGCCCGGGGAAGCCTCGGCCGGGCCCTTGAAATGGCAGCCCAGGACTGGTCCGCACGGCGAGATTTTTTCATCAATCAACTCAGGGAACTGCCCGCACAACCCAGATGCATTCGGCATGTGCTGGCTGAAATCATGGCCAGGGACAAGGACCGGATTGAAACAAATCTTGAAATCATAAAAAACTGGTACAGGGATCTGGCGGTGAGTTCAGCTGCACCCGAGCTGCTCTACAACCGGGATCTTTCCGATCAGATCCGCAAGACCGGATCCCGGATCTCCATGGATCAGATCCTTGAAAAAACCGATGCCATTGCCGCAGCGGAAAAGGCGCTGACCACAAACGCCAATGCCCGACTGGTCATGGATGCGCTGGTCGAGGCGCTGGCCGCTCAGGGCGACAAGACTTATTGATCAAAGGACTGAAGCTTTCGCTTATGAATACAGAAGAAACCGAATCCAAACAAAAATACCCCGTTAAAATCGTCGGTATCCGCTTCAAACCGGCTGGGAAAATATATGATTTCAATTGCGGCGCCTATGTGCTAAAAACCGGCGACGAAGTCATTGTGGAAACCGAGCACGGGCTGGGTTTCGGCACCGTGGCCACTGAACCCGAAAACCGGAATCCGGAAACCGTCAGACAAAGCCTGAAAAAGGTGTACCGCCCGGCCACCCCGGAAGACCGGGACCAACGGGAAAAAAACCGGGAAATCGAGGACCAGGCCTATGATTTTTGCCGGGAGTGCGTGGACAACCTGAACCTGCAGATGCATCTGTTTTCCGTTGAAAGCAATTTCGACAACTCCAAACTCACTTTCTTTTTCACTGCAGACGGTCGGGTGGATTTCCGGAAACTGGTTAAAATGCTGGTCAAGGAATTCCGCACCAAAATTGAAATGCGCCAGGTGGGCATCCGAAACCAGGCCAAAATGTGCGGCGGTGTGGGCAGATGCGGACGGATCCTGTGCTGCTCGGCGTTTATGACCCGGTTTGACCCGGTCACCATCAAAATGGCCAAGAAGCAAGGGTTGTCCTTAAATCCCACGAAAATCTCCGGAGTCTGCGGCCGGCTCATGTGCTGCCTGACTTTTGAAAACAACCTGTATTCCGGCAGCCAGAAAGCGCAGAAGCCAAATTCGAACAAAGACAACCCAAAGCATTCGTCACAGGAAGAATAACATGACATCGCATTTCTACATTACAACGCCCATATATTACGTCAATGCCAAGCCGCATCTGGGACATACCTATACCACAATAGCCGCTGACGTGGCCCGGCGTTTCCACCGGATGAAGGGCAAACAAACCTTTTTCCTCACCGGCACGGACGAACACGGCGATAAAATCGTCAAGGCAGCCGAGGCCGGCAACGAAGACCCCAAAACCTATGCAGACCGGATTTCCGGGTTGTTTAGCGACCTTTGGCCGCAATTCAACATTCATCCCGATTACTTTATCCGAACCACGGATGCGGATCATATCGCCGTGGTTCAGCAGGTGCTGCAGCAAATCTACGACAGCGGGGATATCTATTTCAGCGAGTATGAAGGCCTGTACTGCTTTGACTGCGAGCGGTTTTTCACAGAGCGGGAACTGGAGGACGGCAATTGCCCGGATCATGGAAAGCCTCCTGTACCCATCCGGGAGTCCAACTATTTTTTTAAAATGAGCCGTTATCAGCAGTGGCTCATTGACTACATTCATGAAAACCCGGATTTTATCGTGCCGGAGCGGTATAAAAACGAGGTGCTCGGCTTTCTTCGCGAACCCCTGGAAGACCTCTGCATCTCCCGGCCCAAGTCCCGGCTGACCTGGGGCATCACCCTGCCCTTTGACGACAACTATGTCACCTATGTGTGGTTTGACGCCCTGATCAACTATATCAGCGCCCTGGGATATCCGGACGGGGAAAAGTTTAAAACCTTCTGGCCTCATGTGCGCCACGTGGTGGCCAAGGACATCTTAAAACCCCACGGCATTTACTGGCCTATTATGCTCAAGGCCGCAGGCATTGCCCCCTACCGGCACCTTTTTGTTCACGGCTACTGGAACGTGGATGAAAGCAAAATGTCAAAAAGCCTGGGCAACGTGGTGGATCCGGTTTATCTGAAAGAAACTTACGGCGTGGATGCCATTCGCTATTTTCTGATGCGGGAAATGACATTCGGCCTGGATTCCAGTTTTTCAGAAGCCGCCCTGATCCAGCGGATCAACTCGGATCTGGCAAATGACCTGGGCAACCTGTTTTCCCGGGTTCTGGCCATGTTTCACAAGTATTTCAAAGGCACTGTGCCGGACTGGAACCCGGAAGCCGGCGAAATTTTGGGAACTGACCTGAAGGCCGGGGCCAAAACCGCCATTGACACCTTTTGCCGCAGCATGGAAAACCTGGATTTTCACAAGGGACTGGCTGCGGTGTGGGAATATATCGGGCAGATGAACAAGTTCGTGGACACCAGCGCTCCCTGGGAATTGGCCAAGCAGGATGACGGCCGCCCGCAGCTTCAGGAGGTGATCTGTCACCTGCTCGAAGGCCTCCGGGTGGTCGCAGGCCTGATCTATCCGGTGATGCCGGAAACAGCGGCGACCATGCACAAGCATTTGGGCCGGGACCCGGAGGCCAAACCCGGATTTTACCTGGTGGAAGAAATCTCAAGATGGGGTGTGATCGCGCCGCAAACCGTATTGCCCAAAGGCATATCCCTGTTTCCGCGCCTGGATGCCCCAACCATACTCAACCGGCCTGCCCGGGACCCGGCACCTGAAAAAAAGAAATCTGAGCCCATGGCCCCGCAAATCGAAATTCAAGACTTTGCCAGGGTGGATCTGCGTGCCGCCAGGGTGATTTCAGCAGAAAAAGTCGCCAAAGCCGACAAGCTGCTCAAGCTGGAAGTGGACATCGGCAATGAGAACCGCACCGTGGTGGCCGGCATTGCCGGGCTCTATGCACCGCAAGATCTGGTGGGCAAAACCGTTATTCTGGTGGCCAACCTGAAACCCGCAAAACTCATGGGAATCCGCTCCGAGGGAATGGTGCTGGCGGCAGTCGATGGGCAGGATGGATCTGTAGCCGTTATTGACCGCCCGGTGCCGCCGGGAACCCGTCTGAAATAAGGCGCATCTGTATAAAATGGATGCTTTTCGCAAGCGCAAAACCATCAACAGCCGGACAAAATTCCACAATTCCGCCTGGCGCAAATACCAGTTCCGCCTGAGGCAAAAATCGGCAGCAAGGCAAGCCCTCAGGCGGCTGCCGGCATACCTGCTGATTTTCTTCATCGGGCTGGGTTTGATCAAGGGCGGATTTTTCGTGGCCGACTGGTTTCAAAACCGGCCACGGCCGCGGCAGGCCGCTGTTGAACCGGAACTCGAGCGCATTACCAGCGATGAGGTCCGGGATCTTCTGGACCGGGACGATCTGCTCAATCCCGTTACACCCGTGTTTTCCAAAAAACTGGCCGGCCAGAACTGCGCCCTTTATACCAGCCTGGACAAAGACCTGCAGAAAGCCGTGCTGTCCATGATGGATCCCAAATATGCCCGGCAGATCGGTATTGTGGTCATGGACGCCCGGAGCGGAAAAATCCTGGCCATGGCGTCTCATGACCGAAATAATCCGGATGCCAACAACTGCTTAAACGCCTCGTTTCCTGCAGCCAGTCTTTTTAAAATTGTGAGTGCTGCAGCCGCCATCGATGACAGCGACTTGACCCCGGAGAGCCGCATGAGCTTTAACGGCGGCAAATACACCCTGTATCGCTCCCAGCTGGCGGACACGAAAAACAAATATACCAACTACGTCACCCTGGAAAAGGCCTTTGCTGAATCCATCAATCCGGTTTTCGGCAAAATCGGGCAAAACTACCTGGACAAGGCCCGCCTGGAGAAATATGCACGATCTTTCTGGTTCAACCGTGAAATGGATTTCGATCTTCCCGCGGATGTCAGCGTTGCATCCGTATCCGAAAAGCCTTATAATTGGGCGGAGATTTCCTGTGGATTCAACAAAACCACGCAAATCTCCGCTTTGCATGCGGCAATGCTGTCAGCAGCGGTTGTTTACAACGGGGCCATGATGCGGCCTTATTTTATTGAACGCGCCGTGTTAAACGACCGCGTGGTTTTCCGACAGGAAGAGAAAATGCTTGTCAGATCCATACATCCGGAAATCGCCCGGCAGATGCAGTCCATGATGAATGCCGCTGTAACCCGTGGCACGGCCCGGGGCAGCTTCCGGGGAAGACAGGCAACCGCTATTTTCAAGGAGTTTGACGTGGGCGGCAAAACCGGTTCCATAAACGACAACCCGGCCAAGGTCAAATTTGACTGGTTTACCGGATATGCCAGGCACCGCAAAACCCGAAACACCATCGCAGTCGGGGTGATCGTTGCCCACAAGAACTATATCGGCGTGCGCGCGGCTGAATATTTCCGCAGAATCGTTTACCAATACATGCAACAACCCCTAAACCAGGCCAAGGCACCACAGGACGCTGTAAATGATGACACCTAAAGCCCATAGCTTAAAACTTTTTTTGCTGTCTTTGCTCAAAAAGACCGCAGAAGTGATCCCGCAAATCCGCATCGGCAGAATTCCGCAAAACCAGGTAGAGCGCAACACCCTCATTTTTCTGCCCCTTGTCTTAAACCGGCTCTGCTGCGGCCTGACCGGCATTGTGGCCTTTCAGCGGGCTGACAAATCCGATGCCCTGCCCGCAGACTTGATCACTGACCTGGAAAGTGCTGCCGCCCAAATGGCGCAGACGGGTTTTTCCGCAAACAGCCCTGAACCCGGCCGGATTGATGCCGCCTATCTGGGGGGAGCCGATACCGTAGGCATGCTTTATTCGAAAATCCGGGAACTCAAGCAGACAGACAATTTTTATTGGTTATTTGCCGATGCCAATACCTGCAGCCGCCTTTCAGCTCTGCTCAAAAACCTGGAGGATCTGGCCCGGAAGGAACTTCAGGGCCGGGAACAGGCCATGGGGCGCCTTGCGCCGGATATCTTTGACATTGTCTCGACCCGTATTGAGACCCTGCGGGATGCCATATGGAGCCTGAAAACCGAGCTGCTGGACAACATGGAAAAAATCCGTGTTATGACCCCCGGCATAACGGAACTTGCCAGGGGCGGCCTGGCTGCGGCCCAGCAGATCAACTCGGTGTTAAACAGCATTGACAGACTCGAGGTGCGCGGCCGGGATTCAGCAGGATTGTCTTTAATGTTTGTTCTGGAGGAATCGGCTTACTTTGACCTGGAAAGCCGGATTAATGCAGCCGGATATTTTGAGGAATTTGCCCGGCGGACAAACCGGAGCCTGCTGCTGCACAAAAGCGTATCCGTGCGGCATTTAAAAAATGATCCCGCTGATCCCCGGGTTGCTGTCGCCCTGACCTACAAGGTGGCGGCTGAAATCGGCCGGCTGGGCGACAACATTGCCTATATCCGGGATGAACTGACTGCCGATCCTGTGCTCCAGTGCCTGCTGGTCCAGCCCCACCGGCGCTTTAACGTCTCTGCCCATACCCGGTGGGCTTCTGTGGGCGAGGTCAACGAACCCAACTGCCACCCCATGGATGCACAAACCGGGAGTTTTTTTATCGAGGAAACCGGAATCATTCATGTGAGCTTAAACGGTGACATTGACAATTACCAGGCCCTGCAGGCAGCCCACGAGGCCGCGGGCATGGCCTATCCCCACGAAATCACCTGTGATACCAAAATTATCCCGGTCCACATTGCCGGATATCTCAAAAAGGGCCATGACATTGCAGAGGCCTTCCGGCTGGCAGTCAATGATTTCGAGGGTTCCCATGCCATCTGCATGCAGTCGGACCTGGCCCCGGGAAAACTGTTTCTGGCGCTGAAGGGAAGCGGCCAGGCCGTTTTCGTGGGTCTGGGACCGGATTTCTACATCCCCACTTCCGAGGTTTACGGATTTGCCGAGGAAACCCCGTATTTTCTGAAAATGGACGGCGAGGCGGTGCACAAAGACAGCCAGGGCAGGCTTGTCTCCGGCCAGATCTTTGTCATTGACCCGGACAGCCCGGGGGGATTGTCCGGGGTCACGGCCATGTTTTACAACGGCGCTCCCATTGAGCTCACAGATGCTGATATCCGCAAAACCCAGCTCACGTCCCGGGATATCGACCGCCAGGATTTTGACCACTATTTTCTTAAAGAGATTTCAGAGGCACCGGGCTCCGTGCGCCGAACTTTGGAAAACCGCTGGAAAATCATCAACACAGACGGCCGGAGATACGAAATCACCCTGGATGAAACCACCATACCGCAGGCCCTGCTTGACAGAATCACCCACGGCGGGATTCGGCAGATCCTGTTTATCGGCCAGGGAACCGCGGGCGTGGCGGCTTCGGCATGCGCCAATCTCATGCGCTATTACCTTGATGAACCAACCATGCGTATAGAAGCGCTCAAATCATCGGAACTATCCGGATTTGTTTTAAATGAATCAGACGGCAGGGATCTGTCCGACACCCTGCTGGTACCCATCAGCCAGTCGGGCACCACCACCGACACCAACCGGGCCGTGGACATGGTGCGCAAAAAAGGCGCGTCATCGGTGTGTATTGTCAACCGCAGGGATTCAGACCTGACATTTAAAACCAACGGGGTGCTCTACACCAGCTCGGGCAGAGACATTGAAATGTCTGTGGCCTCCACCAAGGCCTTTTACTCCCAAATTATTGCCGGGGCCGTGCTGGCCTTATACATTGCCCAGACCACAGGCCGCCGCAGCCATGCGTTTGTCTCAAATGAGGTCCGGCAGATGATCCGGCTGCCGGATATCATGGAGCAGGTGCTTTCCATGAAGCAACAGGTCCGGGCATCCGCCAATCGCCTGGCATTGCAGCGCACATACTGGGCCACCGTGGGCAGCGGCCCCAACAAGGCGGCGGCAGACGAAATCCGGATCAAGCTAAGCGAGCTTTGCTACAAAACCATTTCATCGGATTTCGTGGAAGACAAAAAACATATTGACCTGTCCTCAGAGCCGCTGATCATCGTGTGTGCAGCCGGCACCCGCAGAAGCGTGATCGGCGACATTGTCAAGGACACGGCCATCTTCCGGTCTCACAAGGCCCTTCCCGTGGTCATTGCGGATGCCAATGAATACCGGTTTGACGCCTATGCTGAAGACGTGTTCCGGGTGCCTGCAATAAGCGAGCATTTCGCCCCCATTGTCAACACCCTGGTGGGTCATATGTGGGGCTATTACGCGGCCCTGACCATTAACGAGGGCTCGCACTTTCTACACCTGTTCCGCGAAGAGCTCCGTGAAACCATTAACGCGTATACCCAACAGAATCTCGATATTTACGAAATCGCCCTGGAAAAATCTTTCAGGGAAAAAATCCTGCGCTTTTACAATGAATTTCGAAAGCGCCAGGCGGAAAACGGCCTTGCCCCCACCATGGGCATCAACGGCTCCACCAACCTGGTGTTGCTGCTCAAATACCTCTCGGGCCGGCTGCCGGTGGCCGATTTTGAGATTGATTTCGGGGTCAAGGGCACGGCGCGCAATATGTTTGATCTGCTGTTTGCCTCCCTTGCAGAAGCCATCAACACCATGGCCCGCCCCGTGGACGCCATCAAGCACCAAGCCAAGACCGTAACCGTTGGCACCAGCCGCATCGAGGAAAAGGCAGAGGGGCTGCTGTTTGACATGATGCAGGATCTTGGATTTACCATCGAGCACCTGACCCTCAACAACATCCTGGTGATCAAAAACATGCAGCAGATCCTCGATCACATCAAGGGCTGGACCCTTTACCGCATTTCCGGGGTCAATCTGATGGGCGAGCCCACTGAAGAAACCACCATCGAGGTCATTGACAAACAGGGCAGTTCCGCCGCCATTGCCTCCCGGGCCGAAAAAGACCGCACCCTGAAAGGCACCAAGCGCATCATCGTGCGCGAGGGCAATGTCTACATGGGCAAGGGCAGAAAAGATGACAGAAGCATCCTCGTCATCCCGCTGATCTCAGGAGATCCCTCCCGGCCCAACATGGTGGAGCACCTGCTTTTGCTCGACGTGGCCTTCCGCCCGGCCGTGGACCTGGCCTCCAGGGTCAAGGCCCTGGGCGGCAAGCATGAGCATATCAAAAACATTGTCCAGGAAAACAATATTGTCTGGAACGATGAACTGCTGGAGCAGGTGCCCATGGATGAGCTGTTTGGCCGGTCTGCGGAAAAAATCGCAGAGCAGATCGTGGAAACAGTCTCCTGAAGCCGTCAGGATTGATGGCACCGTAAAAAGCTTTTTACCGCGGCCGCTGTTTTTACAGGAAGGAAGCCCGGCGGCCGGGGTTCCTTGGAAGTTCAAGATCAAGGCTTGGGCAATTTCGAAGAATGCAGCGTACTTATCCGTACGTGAAATTCTGAGAAATTGCGCGTAACGCAGATATTGGACTTTTACGGCGCCATCAGGATTGTTTACAGCCATTTTCTGCGCTTAAACCAGACCAAAAGCCCGGCGAAAATCCCGAAAAACACCGCCCACAGCGCCGGGTAGGCCCAGGGCCGGGACAATTCGGGCATGTATTCGAAATTCATTCCATAGACCCCGGCAATAAAGGTCAGAGGGATAAAAATGGTGGCAATCACGGTGAGCACCTTCATGACCTCGTTCATTCTGTTGCTCACCGTGGTCAGGTAAATATCGAGCACACCGGAGAGAATATCGCGATGGGTTTCCACGGTGTCTGAGACGTGGATGGCGTGATCATAGACATCGCGCAAATAGACACGCACATCATCGGAGATCAGATCCGTGTCATCCCGCAGCAGATTATGGATGATCTCGCGCACCGGCCAGACCGCTTTTTTCAAAAAAATAATCCGGCTGCGGCTCTGATGAATGGCCTGGACAATTTCCTCTCCCGGGTCTTCTATCACCTCGTCCTGAAGATCTTCAATCTGCTCTCCGATTTGTTCCATGATCAAAAAATATTGATCCACGATCATGTCCATCAGGGCATATGCAAGATAATCTGCGCCCAGTTTGCGGATACGGCCCTTGCCCTTGCGAATCCGCTCCCGGACAGGGTCAAACACATCCCCAGGCTTCTCCTGCAAAGAGATCACCAGGCCGGGCCGAACCACAAGGCTTACCTGCTCATGATCCAGCTGTTTTTGGCCGGGGTCATAACCGATCATCTTCAGAATCGCAAACAAATAGGTGTCATAATCGTCGAGCTTGGGCCGGCCCTCTGTGTTTAGCATGTCTTCGAGCACCAGGGGATGCAGATCAAACATCTGCCCCAGCCGGGCGATCAGTTCCGGGTCATGGACCCCGGAGATGTTGATCCAGGTGACACTGTCTTCTGAAACCGCATGTCTGCAAGCTTCTAAATCCGCATCCGTTGTTTCGGCATACCGGTCCCGGCTGTATTGGATGATGGAAACACATATATCCGCAGCCCCCTCATCGCCCACGTAAACCAGCGAACCCGGAGCCATGCCAATTTTCGTGCTGACTTTCTCAGATGCCATCAGGCTGCGCCCCCCCCTTTGGGCAATTTTTTCGTTCCTGAGCGTTTACGGACAACTATTTAAAAATAATTTATTGATGTTACTTAACACTTAATCACTTAAAACTTAACACTGCCTGTAAAAGACCTTTTACAGGCTTATCAAAGTTCAGTCTGAAACTGTTCAATGAAGAATATACGGAAAACCAAATTCCTGTCAACGGGGGTTTTGCTCACACAACGCTTGACGATCTGCGCCGGCTTGCATATGGTAAGTTCCTTTTATTGATTTCAAAACCGGATACAAACAAAAGGATGATATCTGAAATGAATCCGAAATGGATACTCAGGGACGCATATAAAACATTTACCGCAGACCAGGACAAAGTTGCCGACCCGCAGGAAACCGTGGCAAATGTCAGGCGCCGGTTTGCCGAACAGAACCTGGCCGTACTGGCCAAAACCGCGCGCATTGACACGGGCCGGCTGGATATACCGGTTTATGTTTCCGTGTGCGGCCCGGATGCCCGGGCGCTGACCGGCACAGCCAAGCAGATGGGAAAAGGCGCCACCCCGGCCCAGGCAGAGGCCAGCGCGGTCATGGAACTGGTGGAGCGGTTCAGCTTCTATAGTTTTGCCGCAGACCCGGCCAATTTCGTGGAAGCCACCCGGCCGGAAATGGGGAAATCCGCCCTGCCCTTTGAAGCCATTGCCGCATCCGTCCACGATGACTCAGAAGACCTGGAAGCCGCGGCCCGGGTATTTGAAACCATTCCCTTTAAATGGGCCATGGGCGCCAATCTGACCCGCGGCCATGACGTGCGGGTTCCTTTTGAATGGTTTTTTGCCATCAATGAATTCAACGGCACTTCTGCCGGCAACTGCCTGGAGGAAGCCCTTTGTCAGGGAATCTGTGAAATTGTGGAGCGCCACGTATCTGCAAGGATCTGCCGGGAACAGATCCCCGTGCCCGGTATTGACCCGGCATCGGCAACAGACCCCATGGTGCGGGACATGCTGGAAAAATACAAAAAAAACGGCATCCGGGTGTTTTTATCGGATTTTTCCCTGGACACGGGCATTGCCACTGTCGGGGCCCTCGCCTTTGATCCGGAAACCTTTCCGCACCAAAGCGAAATCGTCTGGACCGCCGGCACTGCCCCGGATCCGGAAAAAGCTTTGTCGCGCGCTCTGGCTGAAACCGCCCAGCTGGCCGGTGATTTTCACACCGGATCCAATTATGTGGCCAGCGGACTGCCCAAGCCGGCCGGACCGGCCGATGTCGCGCATATCACCGAACCCGGCATGATCAAAAACATCACGGACCTGCCCGATATCTCAGACCGCAATATCCGAATCGAGGTTCAGCGCTGCATTGCCGCGTTAAAGCAGCAAAACCTGGATGTCATCACCGTCGACACCACCCACCCGGGCCTCGGAGTATGCGCCCTATACACCGTGGTTCCCGGAGCGCGCTTCCGGGAGCGGGCTGCCGCCGGAAGTGTGGGCATGTTCTGTGCCCGGCTGATCACGGAAAAATTTGATCCTCAAGAGGCCGCACAACGGCTGGCGCAGATGGATGCCATGATGCCGGGTAAATATTACGTGCAATTTTATCTGGGAAAAACCAGAATGGAACTCGGTGAGACAGAGGCGGCCATAGCACTTTTCCAATCCGCGCTGGCCCTTGATCCCCACGCCCAGGATGTTGCCAGTATCTATTCCTACATGGGCCAGACGTTGAAAGATGCCGGAGACTATGACAATGCCCTGCAAAGCGCGGAAAAAGGGCTTGAATGGGACCATGAACGCACTGATTTGCACAACCTGGCCGGGTTCTGCCATTTCAAGAAAAAAGATCACGAAGCAGCGGTTGACAGTTTTTCCAAGGTGATTGCACTTAACCCGGCATCGGGCATTGATCATGCCAACCTGGCGGTCAACTACCGGGAAATGGGGGATAGGGACGCGGCCATACGGTTTTTCCGGATTGCCCTGGACCTGGACCCTTCCCTGGAATTTGCCCGGCAGCACCTGGAAGCACTCAGGAAATAAGGGTTTTGAGATTCTCCCGGATATAGCGGCCCGGCACAGGGGTCACCCTGGGCATGGGGCCAAGCGGGCTCTGATCCACAAGCAGAGGACACCCATAAGCCGCCTCCAGGGTCTCATAGGTCAGCACCTGGTCCGGGGGGCCCCACTGGATCATTTTTCCCTGGTGTAAAAGCATCAGGGTGTCGGCGTACATGGCTGCCAGGTTCACGTCATGGGAGACCATGATAACGGTAATGCTTTTTTCATTGCGCATCTTTTCCATCAGGTCCATGACCCGAAGCTGGTGAGAGATGTCCAGGGCTGCTGTGGGCTCGTCGAGTAAAATCAGTTCCGGCTCCTGGCAGATGGCCCTGGCGATAAAGACCCGCTGGCGCTCGCCGCCGCTTAGCTGGTCCATTCGCCGGTCTGCCAGGCGGGCAACTCCGGTAAAATCCATGGCCTGATCGGCCAGAGCGTGATCCCTGGCCGATTCCAGGCCGAATGTGCCCAGATGCGGACTGCGTCCGAACAATACCACGTCTCTGACCCGGAATGGAAAATCCATGGGCACCTGCTGGGGCACAAATGCCATGCGCCGGGCAAGGTCCCTTCTGCCGTAGCTTTTCAGCCTTCGGCCTAAAATCTGCACCCGGCCGGACACAGGCCTGAGCAGACCGGCCATGATTTTCATCAAAGTGGTTTTTCCGGAACCGTTGGGGCCGATCAGGATAAAGCATTCGCCTTTTTTGACCTCAAAGAAGACATCTTTAAGCACTGTTTGATCCGCATAAGCGGCAGATACGCCTGTAACCGAAACAGCCGGGTTCATGCGCTGCTCCTTCTCAGCAGAAAAATAAAAACAGGCGCTCCGATCATGGCGGTGATCACCCCGGCGGGCATTTCCCCCTGCCTGGGCAAAATACGGGCCAGCAAATCACAGAGCACCAGGTAGGCCGCGCCGCCGAAAATACAGGCCGGGGTCAGGACCCGGTGGTCCGAGCCCAGCAGCAGCCGCAGCAGATGCGGAATCACCAGGCCCACAAAGGCAATCAACCCGCACTGAAACACTGTTGCGCTGACCATAAAAGAGCTGAGCACCAGCAAACTCACACTCACCAGCCGGACATTAACGCCCATGGACTGGGCCATTTCCCTTCCCATCAGCAGCAGGTTCATTTTGTGCGACAGCCAGAAAATGGCGGCAAAACAGGGCAGCACCATCATGGCCAGAAGACGGGCTTCGGCCATTCCCCCGGAGGACAAGTCCCCCATGAGCCAGAACATGATGTTCTGCAGCCGGGCATCCCTGGCAAGGGAGAGCAGAAACATGATACCGGCTGAACAAAACGCATTGACCATGACTCCGGAAAGCAGCAGGGATTCCTTTTTGGCCGTGGTCTGCCCGGAGGCAATACCCAAAACCAGAAACAGAGTGGCCATACCGCCGGCAAACGCCAGCATCCCTACCCCCGGAAACCGGGCCAGGCCCAAAAGAATGCCGATGATTGCACCAATGGCCGAACCGCCGGAGATTCCCAGGATATAGGGCTCTGCCAGGGGATTTCGCAAAAGCGCCTGAAACACCAGACCGCCAAGGGAAAGGGATGCGCCCACAAGGGCGGCCAGAAGCACCCGGGGAAACCGGATTTTCCAGATAATCGAATGCATCAGGCTTTCATCCCGGAAAAAATCCCGAATGGCCTGGATAACGTCTGCCGCCCCGGCTCCGGAGGAGCCCATGGTCAGGCCCAGAAATCCGGCTGCCGCCAAAAGCACGGCCAAAATCGCAGAAACCAGAAATATTCGCTTGACCACGGCCGTCATCTCGCGCTGTCCCCGTCACTGTCAAACAGCTGCGGATGGAAAAGCCGGGCCAGTTCTTCAAGTCCTTTGACCAGCCGGGGCGAGGGGCGGTCGTATAGATTGGAGTCTACCAGGTGAATGCGGTCATCGGCCACTGCGGGCAGGTCCTCCCATTGCTGCCATTGCTGCAGCACCCGGTCAAAAACCTTGTGTCGGTCCATGGAGGTGACAATGATCACCTCCGGGGCCAGGGCCAGCACATCCTCCACTGAATACCTCGGATATCCGGGATGGCCGCCGGCCAGGTTGCGGCCGCCGGCCTTTTGGATCAATTCATTGATAAAGGTATTGGACCCGGCGGAAACAATGGGATCCACGCCAATCTGAAAAAAGACCCCGGGGCGGTGGGATACGCTGTCCACCTTTTTGCTCACCGCGGCCATGCGCTGATCCATGTCCGAGACCACATCCCCGGCGCGCTGCTCTGCGTCAAGGATTTTGCCGATGTCGGATATGGTCTTCATCACCGAATCCAAATCCCTGGGATTGACCGCATACACGGCAATGTTCATTTCCTCCAGGCGCCGGATAATGCGCAATGGATTGCCGTCCTTGATGGCAATGCACAGATCCGGCTCTAAGGAGACGATCTTTTCCAGGTCCAGATAAACATAGGAGCCAACGGATGGCAAATTCCCGGCCTCTGCGGGATAATCGCTGTACTGGGTTGCACCCACCAGGCGCTGCTCGCAGTTTAAGGAATAGACAATTTCCGTAATACTCGGCGCCAAGCTTACCACCCGGACCGGATCATCAGGCACCCGGACCTTGCGGCCGGTGTGATCCATGACCATCTGTGCATGCACGAACCCTGCGCCAAGCAGAAAATACAGAAAAATCAACTGCAGGATTTTCCAACCAGCTGGCTTTGTTTTGTTATTGGCCATCTGCGACCTCTTCTATGTGATCCATGATCATGCGTACAGGGTTCGGGTCCGGGCCATTGATTTCCAACACCATTTTTTCTCCATCTGTCTGCACCGGCCATTGAAAGCCGGGCTTGGGGATCAAAACCGAAATTCGTGGGTATCCTAACCGGAAACAACCTGATATTCAAGGGTGTTCAATGAAGTTTCCTGAAATGTGCTTTTGTTTCCTCTGTTTTCCGGTTCTTTAACCGCGCTTGACCTGCCTGATATTTATTGATAAAGAAAAAGAATGTACCGGGAAAACTACATAAATGCACTGCGCCTGGAAATGGTCGAAATGGTGCGCGACGGGCTCTCGCCTGTGGCGCTCAAGTATGGCTATTCGGACGTGGCCCTGGAAAGCACCATCAAATGGCGCCCGCTTGTGCTGGTGGTGGGCAACTATTCCTCTGGCAAATCCACCCTGATCAACGAATTTCTGGGCGGGGATGTGCAGGCGGTGGGACAGGCCCCAACAGATGATTCCTTTACGATTATCACCTATGATGATGCGGTTGCTGAACAAGGCACGGTCCGGGTTACCGAAGAGCGCGACGGAAAATATCTGCTAAACGACCCGGATTATCCGTTTGAAATCCTGAAAAAGCACGGACAGCGCTTTGCTTCCCATTTCCGGCTCAAAAAGGTCAATTCCCCTTTTCTCAGAAATCTGGCCATCATTGACACACCCGGCATGCTCGATTCCATCACGGAACGGGACCGGGGCTACAATTACCAGGACGTGATCGGGGATCTGGCCCAACTGGCCGATCTGGTGCTGGTGCTGTTTGATCCGCACAAGGCCGGCACCGTGCGCGAGGCCCACACCAGCCTGCGCGAGACCATATCCGCCCGGACCTTTGAGGACCGGGTCCTTTTCGTGCTCAACCGAATTGATGAATGTTCATCCTTAAGTGATTTGCTCCAGGTCTACGGGACCCTGTGCTGGAATCTGTCTCAGATCACGGGCCGAAAAGACATC
>JAIPES010000074.1 GCA_021737045.1 Desulfobacteraceae bacterium
ACTGCCGGTAGGTTTCGGCATGATCGGCGTTGTGCTTGAGCCAGTGGGAAACCATTTTTTCCAGCTTTTCCCCCATGCTCATCTCAGACGGCCCGGTGTCATGGCTATGCCCGTGCTGATGATCATGCCCGTGGTCATGATCGTGTCCGTGGTCATGATGATGATCACTCATCTGTCTGCCTCCCAAACAATCTTTCCCCGAAATTAAACGTTTTGATTTCCCCTGTCACCCGTCACCCGTCACCTGTCACTCGTCACTCGTCACTCGTCACCCGTCACCATTTTCACCGTACAAGCGCAGACAACGGCACCGAAACCACATGCGACCTTGCCCCCTGGGAGAAAAACCCGCCCTCTGCCACGCAGATCAGCAGCTTGTCGTCATATACGGCCACATCCTGAATCGGGCCCTGGAAATGATCCGCCAGCCGCTGAAGCCGGTACACATTGTCTCTTCCGAAAAAGATCCCAACGGTTCCCTGGCCCGGCCCACCGCCGATCATTGAGGAAAACCCCGCCGAGTTGAGCGCAATGGCCGCAAATTGGCGCTGGTTTTGCAAAAACAGGGCCGGCCGGCCCCAGACCGCCACCTTTGACGGGGCCACGTCCGGGTTCTCGGGATCGGCCACCAAAAACGAACCATAGGACGGGGCAAATTTATCCGATGCCGCCCAGACATGCGCGTCCTGCTGATACACCACCAGGCGGCCGCCGGGATTGAAAAACCCGAGCTCTGCCCGGTTGTCTGCGTTCACATCCCCGTAAAACGCCCCGAAAAGCGAAAACCCGAAAGGCACATCAAGCCTTTTGCCCGTTTCCACCGTGCCGTCTTTGAGATCCAGTTCATGGACCACCGGCAGCAAAAGATCTGTTCGGGAAAACCGCTGGCCCCACAGTTGGGGGACTTTTCCGTTTTCCGCCCGGCCCATGAACGCCAGCACATAAGGGATGCCATCGGCTTTTTGCGCAAAACCATTGTCCGTGAGTTCCAGTATCATGGAGCGCATGCCCGCATCCGGATCATAGATATTGACCGCCAGCAGGTGATCACCCGCGCCTGAAAGGCTGACCACCTCACCAAAGCCCGAATATTCGTATTCAAATATATGGCCGCTTTCAAGGCTTCTGGCCGCGATGGTGCGGCCGGAAAGAAACACCAGGTAGGACGTGCCCGAGCCCGCACTTCTGGCCACACCCATGTGATCAACCCTGTTATCAAAGCTCGCCACAGCCTCAAAACCCGAAACCTCCATTGGCGTGCCCATGCCGGGCAGAGCCCGAACAGCCGCGGATTTGGCTGCCGGCGCAACTTTTGCCGGCTTTGCGGCAGGAGCAGACCGGGCAGAAGTCCGGGCTTTTTCTTCCGACTGGTAAATCCCGCGCACCTGGCCGCCGCTCCACACGGTGACCCCGCTGCTGTCGGCCACAAATACCACGCCCCATGCAAATACCCCCGATTCCGGGCCCTGGCCGGGGCTTTGCCGGTAATCCTGCCAGTCCAGATGATCCAGCCGGGAGCGCAGAAGCTTGTACTGATCTGCAGAATCGCCGGTTTCATCCACAAACCAGGCTTTGACCTGTTCATGGCGCACCGCCTGCATGCCCGGCGCAATCTCGCAATCCCGGTCATCCAGGCACTGCACCTCGATTTCGGAAAACCGCTCATGGACCTGCACCACCCGTGCCGTGGCCGCGGGCGGGGCAAATTCTCCCAGGACCTCCCCGGTTTCCGGGTCTTTGACGGATTGGGCCGGCAGGTAAAGGGTAAACAGATCACCCTTTTTCACGTCCTGTTCCCCGCCCTGGTTGATCAGCCAGTGATCCTGCGGGCCCTGGATCACCCGGGCCTCCAAAACGGACAAATCCGACGCCACCTGGTCTGCGGGAATTTCGGCAGCAGACAAAAGGACCGGAAAAATAACCATCACCAGAAATGCCGGCAGCAAAGCAACAAAAATTTTCATGCGTTTCATGGGGCTCACCTGAAGCGCTCAAAATGCACGCTCTTTACGGTTTGACAAAAAAACAACCGGCTTTTTCCAGCCCCGTGCCCAATCGGGAGGGGCCGGAAAAAGCCTTTATCAAAACTTCACTCAGATCATTCAAATCATACCGAATCTAGAAAGCAAACACCATGCCTGCAGCCACCTGGTAGACGTCATCGTCATCAAACATCTCTTCTGCCAGATCACCGGAAATCAGGTAAGCGCCTTCCAGTTTCAGGGTCAGGTTGTCATTGTATTTGTATGCATACCACAGGTCAAACTCATAGCCCAGCTCGTCTTCGCCGGCCAGGGATTTCTCAGCGGTTTCCAGGTAGCGCACTGCCCCCCGGAGGCTATTTTTGGCATCCAGCTGAATCTCGCCGTCCACGGCAAAGGTCATCAGCCCCTTGTTTCTCAAAGGCGCAGGCATGGTATATCCAAACTGATCATCCACAAACCGGTCCAGGGAAGCCGATAGGCTGTCCTTGAAAAAAATCTGTCCCACCTTGACGTCCGCATCAACAGACTGGAAGGCATCCATGTCCCCGTCAGTATCATCATCATCACCACTGACATACAAACCCTGCACGGATACCTTGGCATTGTCGCTCACCCGGGCGCCCACAATGAGATTGGCCAGCCAGGCGGACACGTCCAGATCTGCATCACGGCCAGTATCGCCGATCTCCCCGATATCACCGCCCTGATAAATCAAATCACCAGAGGCAAAGATCGGACCGTCGATTTTTCCGGTCAGGCCAACCCAGTACTGATCAGAACCTTCTCTTAATGCCGGCTGCTGAAGAACATCATTCTCGTAGTAGTCATTTTTTCTTTCAAAATTTTCCCCATACAGGGCAAAACCGCCAACCGTGATGTTTTCACCGGGCTTGAAATCCCCTTTAACCATATAGAAGTCGGTTTCTGCGGCATCATCTTCGCCAAAACCTTCCTCCAGGCCCCGGAACCAGCCAGCGGACCAGTTGACCCCGCCTGTGCCGTGCAGGGTGACGCCTGCTGCGGTTTCCGTCCACACCCATTGGTTCACGCCGGATTTCTGGAGACCGGCCCGGCCCATGACCTGGTCGTTCATCCCGGGCAGGTTGAGCTGCACATAGGCAAACCGGTTTTCAAAATCCACACTGTCGCCGGAATAACCCCACTCGTCGCTGCCGAAATTATTGGCGCCGGTTTCAAACCCGTACACCATCTTGGCCCGGCCGTCATCGGTTCCCACCTCGGCACGGAAACGGAATTTGCCAGCGGCAAAAGTAGTGCTGTCATTACTGTCTCCGCCCAGTATTTGGGAATCAGATGAGCTCATCACCCCGGTCAGAGCCTTTCCGTGAAAATCAACGGTCAGGGCGGCAGCGGGCAGGGCCGTGCATAAAAAAAACAGCCCTGCTGCCAATACGGTTAAAATGCGTTTTCCTGAAATTTTCATTTGTCCTCCTTGATTGTTTTGCTGTGTTTTAAAACAGCGGTTTTTTGCCGGGATGCATGATTTGCCGGACATCCCTGTTAAACTCTTCTGTGTGAGGCCATACCACCGGCAGAAGTGGTTCTGCAACCCCTTTTTGCAGGCACTGTGCGGCAAAGGGGCCTGATTTTATGCCATTTTTTTATGGCACCCATTGGATTGTCCCTGAAAAATAAAGACCTTTTTTGCGATCGGGCCTGCCAAAAAAAATTGCATCTTTTTTATACCCTTCTGCGCAGCCGGGCCCGGTAAACAATGGCGATCAGGTTCATGCCCAGCACCAGGGCAATGAGCACCAAAGCCGTGCCGTACTGCAGGTGCCGGGTCTCTTCGATGCGCGTGCCCGCGGTTGCCAGCACATATATATGATACGGCAGCGCCATGACCGGATCCATGATGGAGTCCGGGAGCTGCCGGTTGAAAAATACGGCCGCCGTAAACATGATGGCAGCGGTTTCGCCCGCGGCACGGCTCAAAGACAGGATTCCGCCGGTGATCATGGAGGGAAACGCCGCGGGCAGCACCACCCGGGAGATGGTCTGCCACTTGGTGGCCCCCAGTCCCAAAGACGCCTCCCGGTAGGTGTCCGGCACCGAGCGCAGGGCTTCCTCTGAGGTGCCGATGACCACCGGCAGGGTGAGAAACCCCAGGGTCAGGGCGCCGGAGACAATGCTGACGCCCAGGTTCATCCAGGTGACAAAAAACGCCAGTCCGAACAAACCAAATACCACAGACGGCACTCCGGCCAGGTTGTTGATGGCAAACCGGATCAGACGGACGATCAGGCCCTGGCGGGCATATTCGTTAAGGTAAATGGCACACCCGATGCCCAGGGGCATGGCAATGGCAACAGCGCCGATACTCAAATACACCGTGCCCACGATACAGGGCAGGATTCCGCCCTTTGTCATGGAATCCACCGGCGGCTTTGTCAAAAACTCCCAGGAAATGGCCGACCATCCGTTTTTGATCAGAAAAAACAAAATAATGAGCAAAGCCAGGCCGTTTATTACCGCGGCCGCCCGAAACATGGAAAAAAACACGTGCTCCTTGAGGTTTCTGCCCAGGGTGGATTTATTGAAAACCAGTTCTGAATCGCGCTGCATTTTGTACAACTCCTTTTTTCCCAAAACACCTTTAAAGGGTGGCCGCCCCCACCTGCCGGTGCTTGTGGGAAATATAGTCGGCAATGGAATTAAACAGCAGGTTAAACACAAACAAAATCATGCCAATGGCAAACAAGGCATGATAATGGGCGCTTTGAAACGGGGCCTCGGCCATTTCAGCGGCAATGGAGGCCGGCATGGGCCGCACCGGGTCAAAAAGGGATCCGGGGATCATGGCCGCGCCGCCGGCCACCATGAGCACCACCATGGTCTCGCCAATGGCCCGCGCCATGCCCAGGATCACCCCTGTGCTGATCCCGGAAATGGAGGCCGGCACAATCACCCGGAAAATGCTTTCAATCCGGTTGGCGCCCAAAGCCAGGGAGGCTTCCTTTAACTCCCGGGGCACGCTGGAAATGGCATCCTCTGATATGGTGCAGATGGTGGGAACCGACATGAACGCCAGCATCAAAGAGGCGTTAAACAGATTTAAGCCGGTTGCCAGATCAAATGTTTCCTGGAGAAACGGGGCCACCACTACCATGCCGAAAAACCCGATCACAACCGAGGGCAAAGAGGCCAGCAGCTCCACTGCGGGCTTGGCAATCTCCTTTAACCTCGGAGAGGCGATCTCAGCCAGATAAATGGCGGTCATCACCCCCAGGGGCACAGCCAGAACTGCTGAGCAGAGGGTGACAAACACCGAGGCCAGAATCAGGGGCAAAATCCCGAAATCCGGCGGGCTGGCCGTGGGATACCAGTAGGTGCCAAAGACAAACTCACCAACAGATACCTTTTCAAATATGGGCACTCCGGCCTTGACCAGGAAAAACAGGATCAGCAGCAATACGGCAATGGACATAAAGGCGATGATGAAAAAAAAGCTGCGGATCAGACCTTCTTTTTTCTGGCGTTTCATGGGCGAATACTCCCGGAAATTCTTTTTATTCCACTTCAGTTAATTTTTTCAATCTTTCGGCGGCCAAAGCGGCCGGGCCTGATCCATAGATCCCTGCCCGGTCCGCTGACCACCGATCACTCATTACTCATCACTGACCACCGACTACCGACTACTGACCACCGGCTTTAGTACATCGGCACATACCCCACATCCGCCACGATCTTCTGGCCCTTGTCCGGATGCTGCATATAATTCATGAACTTCAGGGTCACGCCTTGGGGCCATCCCCTGGTGAACATAAACAGACTCCGGCTGACCGGAAAAGCCGCTGCCGTATCCAGGCTGGCTTCCACGCCGTTGACCGTTGTTGGCTTCACATCTTTATTAATATAGCTCAGGCCGATATAGCCCACAGCGTTTTTGTTATTGGAAACAGCCTGGACCACAGCGCCGTTGGAGGCCTGAAGCATGGCACCCGGAAACACCCGGCCGCCCTCAAGCACTTTTTCCTCCCAAACTTCATAGGTGCCGGAGGATGTATCCCGGGAGACCACCACAATCCTTCGGTCCTCTCCGCCCACCTCGGACCAGTTTTTGATTTTGCCCTGGTAAATGTTTTTCAGCTGCGCAAGGCTTAAATCCTTGACCGGGTTGGAAGGATGCACCACGGGCACGATGCAGTCCAGGGCAATGGCAAAGGGCACCGGGTATGTACCGTTTTCCACGGCCCGGGCCACTTCCTCCTGCTTGATAAACCGGGAAGCCATGGCAATATCGGTTGTCCCGTCAATGATCGCCTTGATCCCGTTTCCCGATCCCCCGCCGGAAATTGAAATCTGTACATCCGGATACGCATCCATGAATTTTTCCACCGCCTGCTGGGCGACAGGCAGCACCGTGGTGGAGCCCTTGATTTCGAGTTTTTCGGCCATGGCCGGGCTGAAAAACAGCCCCGCAAACGCCATGCTCACTGCCATCAAATAAATCAGAATTTTGCCCTTCATTGTTGAAACCCTCCGTTTTTTTGGTATGTTTAGAATGTCCAGGCGTTTTTCTTGCCTGTGACCGCAACTGGGGCAAAGATAAAGACCGAATATGACGATTGCGTGACAGAAAAATCAAAATATGGTGTCTTTTTTTGTCACACAATCTTCACACGGTATTCGGGTGATTGTCACAAAAAACCATTACCTTTCTGTTTAGGTGTTACCGATGATAAGCCTGTAAAAAGTCTTTTTTACAGGCAGTGTTAAGTTTTAAGTGATTAAGTGTTAAGTGATTAAGTGTTAAGTAAAATCAAGAAGTTATTTCTTTGTTGGTTGGCAGTTATATCCGTTTTTTACGGTGCCATCAACGATGACAGACCCTTAAAAGCTTTTTTCATGGTTCGGTGTTTGTCAGGAAGGAAGCCCTTCGGTCGGGGTTCCCTGGGAGGGTTTTCCCTCGCCGGGGCCGGGGACAAACATTAACAGCAAATTTTTTTCAACTTGCTAAGAAACTTACACTATACCATTAATGATAACCCCGCGAAACAGGGATACAAGGGATACAAATGGAAGCGCCCGCAATACTGGTCATCGAGGATGATACCGACATTTTGAACCTGGTGGCCTGGCATCTGGAAACAGAAGACTACCGGGTCATCAAAAGCGCCGACGGCAGTCAGGGTTTGGAAACAGCCATTTCCGAGCTGCCGGATTTGATCGTGCTGGACCTGATGTTGCCGGGCATGGACGGCCTGTCCGTATGCCGAACCCTGAAACAAAACCTGAAAACCCGGGACATTCCCGTGATCATGCTCACGGCCAAGGGCGAGGAGGTGGACCGGATCGTGGGATTTGAGCTCGGGGCTGACGATTACATGGTCAAGCCCTTTTCCCCCAGGGAACTGATGCTTCGGATCCGGGCGGTTTTAAACCGCAGCAGCAGCACTGAGCCGGCCAAGGGGGCAACACTTCTGCATCACAGGGAAATGACCGTGGATCCGGAAAACTACAGGGCGTTTATCGACAAACAGCCGCTTTATCTGACGCTTACAGAATTTCACCTCCTGCTGGAGCTGTTAAACAACAAGGGAAGGGTCCGGTCCCGGGACCAGCTTCTGGACCGGGTCTGGGGATATCAGTTCGAGGGATACCACAGAACCGTGGACACCCATATCCGCCGGCTGCGCCAGAAAATCGGGCCTTATGCAGATGACATTGAAACCGTCCGGGGCGTTGGCTACCGGTTCAGGGATGAATAAATGAAAAACCTCAAATTCCGAAACCGGCTGTTTATTGCCTTTTGCGGGGTGCTGATTGTGGCCACCGTGCTGCCCGGGCTCTACATGTACCAAAGCCTGAAACGCGAAATTCTGGCAGAATCCACACAAAAGGCCATTGATCAGCTTGAAGTCATTGACTGGCTGCTGGAAAAAGATCAGCCCTTTTTGTCCGGCCGATCCCTGGATCAGTGGTGCACTGAAACAGGAGAGAAGCTAAACTGCCGAATCACCATTATCAAGCACGGCGGGGCGGTGATTGCCGACTCCTCGGTGGCCCGGCAAGAACTGCGCTACCTCGAAAACCATTCAGACAGAAAAGAAATCCGGGCGGCCACAGCCGACCAGCCCGCCGTAAGCGTTCGCTACAGCGACACCACCAAGCAGCGGCTCATCTATGCAGCCAGACAGGTTCAATCCCCTGCCCACAGCCGGCCCGTGTATTTGCGGGCGGCCTATCCGGTATCTTCGGTGGATGCCCGGCTGCAGACCTACACCGGCCGGTTCTGGCTGGCTTTGGCCGCAATCCTGGCCCTTACCTTCGGGCTGAGCATTTACCTGGCCCGCAGGCTCGAACAACCCATTTACAAAATCATGGACCGGCTAAAAGGTATTGCCAGGGGCGATTTTTCCCACCAATACATCATGGACGCAGGAGACGAATTCTATCAGCTGTCCATGACCTTAAACGAAACCGCCGACCGGATCAGCGAACAGATGGAAGTGATTTCCGAGCAGAACCGCGAAATGGAGGCCATTATTGAAAACATGCGCGAAGGCGTGATGCTCATTGACAAGGCCGGGCGGATCAAGGCCATTAATCAGGCCATGGGCCAAATTGCCGAGTGCCAGCTGTCCTGCATCGGAAAGCGACCCCTGGAAGCTTTTTTAAACAGCGAGGTCCAGGCGGCCTGCGACAAAATCCTGCAGGGCACGGCCGAATACAATATCACCCTGAACATGGGCGAAGAGCGGTTCTATGACATGTATGCGGTAAAAATCGCTGAAGGCGGGGCCCTGATCGTTTTCTATAATGTCAGCGAGCAGCTGCGCCTGGAAAAAATCCGGCGGGATTTTGTGGCCAATGTCTCCCATGAACTCAAAACCCCCCTGACCTCCATCAAAGGGTATGTGGAAACGTTGCTGTCGGGCGGATTTTCAATGAATGACCAGGCACGGTCCTTTCTGGGCACCATTGAGAAAAACACCACCCAGATGACCGGCATTGTCAATGACCTGCTCCAGCTTACCCGGCTCCAGGAAAACCCCATGGATCTGGAGATCAAGCCGGTGCAAATCGGCCCTGTATTTGAAAAGGCCTGGGAAACCTGCCGGCTTGCAGCGGAACAAAAACAAATCCGCATAGACAACCGGCTGCCGACGAATCTTGTGGCAAACGCCGATCCGGCGGCCTTGACCCGGGTGTTTGGCAACCTGGCAGACAATGCCATCCGCTACTCCCCGCAAGGCGGCATCATTACCGTATCTGCACAAACCACGGACACGGAGGCTGTTTTCAGCATACGGGACCAGGGCCCGGGCATTGCCCCTAAGCACAGAGAGCGCATTTTCGAGCGCTTCTACCGGGTTGACAAAGAACGCAGCCGGGCTTTGGGGGGCACGGGCCTGGGGCTTTCCATCTGCAAGCATGCGGTTTCTGCCATGAACGGGCGGATCTGGGTGCAGAGCCCGCCTGAAAGAGAGCAAACCGGCAGCGTGTTTTTCTTCACCCTGCCCCGGGACCTGAAACCGGCGGAATCCAATCATTGCCCTGAAGCCGGCGGCGAGCCGCGGGCTTCGGTCTGAAAGGACAATCATCCATGACGGAAAATGTAAAATTTGCCATCAAAAACCTGGATTTCTTCTACGGGGATTTCAAGGCCCTTGAGGATATCACCCTGGAGTTGAATCAATGCCGGGTCTCAGCGCTGATCGGACCGTCAGGCTGCGGCAAAAGCACTTTTCTGCGGTGTTTAAACCGCATGAACGACCTGATTCCCGCAACCCGGGTGGAAGGTGAAATCCTGCTCGACGACCAGAACATCTATTCCCCGAGCGTGGACGTGGTGAGCCTGCGCAGACGGGTGGGCATGGTGTTTCAAAAACCCAATCCCTTTCCCAAGACCATTTTTGACAACGTGGCCTACGGCCTGCGGGTCAACGGGGTGAAAAACAAAAATCTCCTCCGGCAGCGCGTGGAAAAAAGCCTAAAGCAGGCAGCCCTGTGGGATGAAATCAAGGATCGGCTCAACCAGTCGGCCCTGGGACTTTCCGGCGGCCAGCAGCAGCGCCTCTGTATTGCCCGGGCCCTGGCCGTGGAACCCGAGGTCCTGCTCATGGACGAGCCGGCCTCGGCCCTGGATCCCATTGCCACCCAGAAGATCGAGGACCTGATCCACGAGCTGAAAAATGACTTTACCATCATCATTGTGACCCATAATATGCAGCAGGCGGCCAGGGTTTCGGATATCACAGCGTTTTTCTACATGGGCCGGCTCATTGAAGCCGGAGATACGGAAACCCTGTTTACCCGGCCCGGGCTCCAGCAAACCGAAGACTACATCACCGGCCGGTTCGGCTAAGGAGAACCCATGGAACGACTCCATTTTCATCACGAGCTGGAAAATCTGAAAATTACCGTGCTCAACATGGCCGCCCAGACCCGGGATGCCTTTGAAAACGCCATTTCTGCCTATGTCCGCAGGGATTCCGACCTGGCCCAGCAAGTCATTGACGGCGACCGCCACATCAACCAGATCGAAGTGGATGTGGACAAGCGCGCCCTGCGTCTTCTGGCCCTGGAACAGCCCATGGCAAGGGATCTGCGCATGATCATCGGCAACATGAAAATCAGCAATGAGCTCGAACGCATTGCCGATCAGGCCGTCAATATTTCCGAGCGCTCCCTGTTTTTAAGCCAGTACCCGCCCCTGGAAGAGACTGCGGCCATGGACCGGCTCATGGAAACCAGCCGGACAATGCTCAAACAGGCCATTGCCTGCCTGCGGGACCTGGACGCACAGGCGGCCCGGGCGGTCCGGAAAATGGATGACCAGGCTGATGAGCATACCCTGCAGGTGTTAAAAAGCCTCATTGAACTGATGGTGGCCGACGCCCCGGCCATTGACAAGCGGCGGGACAAGACCCGCCGTTCCATTCAGACCATTATTATCTCCCGGTGCCTGGAGCGGGTGGGGGACTTGTCCACCAACATCGGCGAACATGTGGCCTTTATTGTCGAAGGCATCAATATCAAGCACCAGAAGATTCAGGAGGAAGACGGGGAGATTTGAGGACGGTGATGGGTGATGAGTAATCAGTGATGGGTAATGGGTAATCAGTAATGAGGGATGGGTGGTTGGTGGGCAGTGGTCTGTTGTCAGTGGTCGGTGGTCAGGCGGCAGGGGTGTTTAGGCTGCAGGCGTTTAGCAGATCCCGGCGCTCCTTGTGGGACAAATGGCGCCACTGGCCGGGGGGCAAATCTTTTAGCCAAACCGGGCCCATGCGGATTCTGTGCAGGCGGACCACCTTGCAGCCCACGGCCTCGGCCATGCGCCGGATCTGCCTGTTGCGGCCTTCCTGCAAGGTGATGTCAAAACTTTTTTCTCCCTGGCGCACCACCTTTGCCGGCCGGGTCATGTCGTCTGACAGCTTGACCCCGCGGCGCAGTTCATCGAGTTTTGCATCAGAAACCGGCCGGTCGAGTTCCACCTGGTATTGTTTTTCATGGTCAAAAGAGGGATGAGCCAGGCGGTGATGGATACGGCCGTCGCTGGTGAGCAAAACCAGGCCCGTGGAATCGCGGTCCAGCCGGCCCACGGGAAATACCCGCTGGTCGGTGTCCACCAGATCCAGCACGATTTTTCTGCCCGGCTGGCTGCAGGAACAGATATAGCCCTCAGGCTTGTTGAGCATGATGTAGACGTCCTGCCGGGCCGGGACCACGGGTTTTCCCGACACTTCCACCCGGTCTGCCCCGGGATCCACGGTGGTGCCCATTTGGGTGACGGTTTCCCCGTTTACCCGCACCAGGCCTTTGCGGATATAATCTTCCGCCCTGCGGCGGGAACAGATACCGGCATCGGCCATAAACTTCTGAAGGCGGACCCCTTTTTTTGCCGCTTTGGATTCCATGATCAGGACCGGTAATCCGCGTTGATTTTCACATAATCCAAGGAAAAATCACAGGTGAGCACCGAGGCCTGCTGCAAGCCGGATTGCACGTCAATGGTGACAGCAAAGGTCTTTTTCTGCAGCACCGCAGTGGCCGCGGCTTCGGCCTGAGCGCCGCATCCCAGGCCCTGCTTGACCATTTTCACGTCATCAAACCAGATATCCACCGCATCCGGGTCAAATGCCACCCCGGCCCGGCCCAGGGCCGCCAGTATCCGGCCCCAGTTGGCGTCCTCGCCGAAAAAAGCGGTTTTCACCAGACTGGAATTGGCCACGATATCGGCCATCTGACGGGCGTCTTGGCGGGATGCTGCATTGATCACGCAAATTTCCACGCACTTGGTGGCCCCTTCCCCGTCTTCCACGACCATGCGGGCCAGTTTTCCCAGCACATTTTCCAGCAGGGCTGCAAACGCCCTGAAATCCGCAGGTGTTTTTGCGCGCACTCCGCTTTGGCCGTTTGCCAGCAACAGCACCGTATCATTGGTACTGGTATCCCCGTCTATGGTAATGCGGTTAAAAGACGCCTCATTTGCATCAACCAGCACCTGCTGCAGATCGGCAGCAGGGATTTCCAGATCCGTGCACACAAAGCACAGCATGGTGGCCATGTCCGGCCGGATCATGCCCGAGCCCTTGGCCATGGCTGCCAGACTGTAAGTTTTTTCTCCCATTTGCCCCTGCTCAAAAACCAGTTTTGGCCGGGTATCGGTTGTCATGATGGCCTCGGCTGCGGCAGCAAAGCCGTTTTCCGAAAGCCCGCTCACAAGACCGGGCACGGCCGCCCGGATTTTGTCCATGTCCAGGTGCTGGCCGATCACGCCCGTGGAGGCGCTCAGAACATGCGCCTCATCTGCATTCAGGGCATCTGCGGCCAGCCGGGTCATGGCGCGGGCATCGGCCATGCCCTGGTCTCCGGTGCAGCAGTTGGCATTGCCGCTGTTGACAATAATGGCCCGGCACACCCCGCTGCTCAGGCGCTGTTTGTCAAGGCGCACAGGTGCTGCCTGGACCCGGTTTTTCGTAAACACCCCGGCTGCGGCAGCAGGGGTATCCGAGACGATTAAGGCCAGATCCTTTTTCTTGTTTTTCTTGATTCCCGCACACACGGCTGCCGCGCGAAATCCCTTGACCATTGGCATCTCTCCTTCTATATCGCTTGCAATCCGGGTTGATCCGGATTACAAATCGTTTTTATGCAAACCTTCA
>JAIPES010000075.1 GCA_021737045.1 Desulfobacteraceae bacterium
CAGGGAGCAAACCGCCGCCGGGCCAGCATCATGCGAAAATTATAGAGCCAAGCACTGATGGCGCCGTAAAATCCAATATCTGTGTTACGCGCAATTTCTCAGAATTTCACGTACGGATAAGTACGCTGCATTAAACTGGCATAATCGCCAACCAATAAAAAAATAACTTTCTGATTTTACTTAACACTTAATCACTTAAAACTTAACACTGCCTGAAACAAAGGAGGAAACGCATGACCCAGCCCAATGAAGTGCTCAAGCCCGGAGATGCCCTGCTGATTGTGGACGTGCAGAACGATTTCTGCCCCGGAGGGGCCCTTCCCATCGAGGAAGGCGACAAGGTTGTTTCCGTGATCAATCCCTGGATTGAAGCGGCCCGGGAAAAGGGCGTACCGGTGTATGCCTCCCGGGACTGGCACCCGGTGGGCCATGTGAGCTTTTCGGAGCAGGGCGGTGACTGGCCGCCCCATTGCGTGCAGGACACGCCCGGGGCCGCATTTCACAAAGACCTGAATCTTCCGCCCAACACCATGGTGGTCACCAAGGGCGTGCGGTTTGACAAGGATCAGAATTCAGCCTTTGACCAGACCGGTCTTGCCGAGGAATTCCGCCGCTCCGGCATTCACCGGGTTTTTGTGGCCGGCCTTGCCCTGGATGTCTGCGTGCAGGCAACGGTAATCGATGCCCTGGCCCAGGGCTTTGAAACCCTGGTGCTGCTTTCCGCCACCCGGCCGGTGACCGAAGAAGGCGGCCGGATTGCCGTGGAAAACATGAAAAAGGCCGGGGCCGTGATTTACGACCAGTGATTGTTCCGCCCCGTGGATGCCATTTTGTGGTGCAGCAGGGGGCCGTGGCCGCCGCCGATGGCGTGGTCAGCCGAGATGGAAATGAGATTGGCCGTCAGGTCCACGGCAGAAAAAAACGCCTCTTCAAGCCCCTTGCCCCTGGCCAGAAATGCTGCAAAAGCCGAGGAAAAGGTGCAGCCCGTGCCGTGGGTGTTGCGGGTATGGATATGGGGATGCGTTGCGGTGACCGCCCGTACCGCCTTGTTTTCCCGGAAGATGAACCAGTCTGTGACCGTGCCGCCCCCCTCCTTTGCCTGCCGTGAATGCCCGCCTTTTAAAACCGCGCCGCAAAGATCAGGGTACTGGTTTAAAAGTTCCCGGCCCGCGGCCTCCATGTTCGTGACAGGGCCGCGGCAAAGGATTTCGAGTTCTGCAAGGTTGGGGGTGATAAAATCGGAAGCCGGAATCATCTCTGTCATCAGGGACTTGACGGCTGCATCGTCAATGAGCTGGTGGCCGCTGGTGGAGACCATCACCGGATCGCAGACAACAGTGAGAGCCTTTACCCGGCCGGCGATGATTTCGCATATCTCCCGGTTGGGCAGCATGCCCAGTTTGACTGCATGGATCGGGATATCGGCCAGAACGCTTGCCATCTGCCGGTCAACAAATTCCGCTGGCACGGCCATGGCCCCGTCCACGCCCCGGGTGTTCTGGGCGGTCAGGGCCGTGATCACAGCCGCCCCGTAAACCCCGGCGGCCATAAAGGTTTTCAAATCCGCCTGTATTCCGGCCCCGCCGGAAGGGTCGGAGCCGGCAATGGAAAGCACTGTGGGTATTTTTTCCGTAATTTTTGTCATGCTATCCTGCCTGTTGGCTTGTGGGGTAAAAGAACTGCCTGTGATATATAGCGCAAAATACCGAAACTGTCCATTTCCGGGCGCGCAAAAAAACAAAAACCCGCAGCAGCGGTTTTCTGTATGCCGTGCTGCGGGTTTTTGTTGAATCCGTGCCTTATAAACAGGATCTGGCGGCTTTAGCTGTTGAGGATCTTTTTGGCGGTTTCGTCATTGGCGTCGCAGACAAACGGGATGCCGGTGATCTCCGCGGTTTCACGATTACCGGAAAAAAGATCTTCCCGGGCCACCTCGGGCATGGAAAATTTTCGCGCGCCGGCCATGAGCTGCTGCAGGCCGCAGGTCAGCTTGTCGGCCAGGGTCCAGAACCCGATGGCCCCGTAGGGGATGTTTTTCATCTCGTCTTTGCCCACCCGGGCTTCCACGTCATAATAGCTGGCAAAAATTTCCTCCGGGGTGGCCCCGAGCTGGCTGACCGTCTTGGGCAGCTTGTCCCAGTTGCCGCTGACCTTTTCCCGGCGTTCCGGATGAATGGCGCCTTCGATGTTGGCCCCCAGAAATCCCGGGATCATGATGGCCCGGCCCATGCACACCAGTTTGGTGTACGGGGCGCCCAGGGCCATGGCCTTGAAGATGTGGTCCTCCAGGGCAAGCCCGCCGGCAAAGGAAAGATCCACAACATCCTCGCCCTTTGCGGCCAGCATGCTGTTGTATTCATGGGCCTTGGAATGCAGGTGCAGGGAGGGGACCCCCCAGCTCTGCATCATGTTCCAGGGGCTCATTCCCGTGCCGCCGCCCGAGCCGTCAATGGTGAGCAGGTCCAGTTTTGCGTCCGTGGCAAACTTGATGGCCATGGCCAGTTCCTCCATTCCGTAGGAGCCGGTCTTTAGCGAAATCCGTTTGAACCCGAGGCTTCGCAGGTATTCCACGCTTTTCATGAACTCTTCGCGCACCAGATCCACCCGGCCCAGGTTGGTGGCGCCCAGCCGGCTGTGACGGGCAAACGAGCTGATAGAGCCGTGGTTGAAGGCCTCCTGCACAGAGGGTTTTTCCGGATCCGGGTCCACCACGTAGCCGCGTTTTTTCAGAAAGATGGCATAATCTAAGCTGGTGACCTGGATTTCACCGCCGATGTCCTTTGCGCCCTGGCCCCACTTGAGTTCCAGGATGCACTTGTTGCCGTATTTTTCGGCAATGTATTCGGCAACGCCGTTGCGGGTGTCTTCCACGTTCATTTGAACGATGATGGCGCCGTAGCCGTCATTGTAGCGCAGGTAGGAATCAATGCGGCGGTCCAGCTCCGGGGCCTTGGTGATTCGGCCGTTGGCCATTTCCGATTCCCGGTCCACGCCCACCACGTTTTCGCCGATGACCACGGGAATGCCCACCAGGGATGCGCCGATGGCAAAAGAATCCCAGTATTTGGCCGCCACAAAGGTCGAGCCCAGCGCGCCGGTCATCAGGGGAACGCGGGCCTTGGTCTTGATTTCCTTGCCGAATTCGGTTTCCAGGCTCACATTGGGGAAAATGCAGTCATCCGGGTCCGTTGACAGGCCCTGGGACAGGCCGTGGGAGCCGTAGGCATAGCCCTGAATCCGCAGGGAATTGTAGGAAGCGCCCACGTGGGTGGTGTTGTTGGCCCCGGCGGTGACAATGCCGAAACTTCTGGGATAGAGCAGTTTGCGGCCCACCAGACTGGACATAAAGGTTTCGCACTTGCCCTGGCAGTCGGCCCGGCACAGGGTGCACAGACTCGATTCGGCGGGATTGCCCCTGTTGGTGGTACCCAGCACATCGTTGTTCTTGGAAAAACGTAGCTCAGCCATGGATTTCCTCCTTGTTTGATTTTGACATTTTAATTATTACAATTTATTTCAGATGGTTATAAAAGTTCTGATTTGCACAAAAAAAAGACGCCCCTATGCTGTTGTGCAATAGAGACGCCTTTGTCTACAAAATCATCAGTGGAACTTACACGCCATTGTGCAAATTAATTAACACTAATTATTTCAGGCAGACATTTTTGTCAAGGTTTTTTTGAGATTCTTTGCCCGCGTGTCAGTAAAGTTCCTCGGAAAGAAGGATGGCCTCTGCGATGCTGCGCATGGATTTTCGCGAATCCATGCTTTTTTTCTGTATGCGACGATAGGCCTCGTCGGCATCAATGCGGCTTCGCTGCATCATGGCCTCCTTGGCCCGTTCCACGAGCTTGCGCGTTTCCAGTTCCTCCTGGATCACCTTGGTCTTGATCACCAGCTCTGAGTTGTAAATGGCCACAGCCGCCTGGTTGGCCACGGTGGTGATCAGGTTGACCTCCACGTCGGTGAAGTCGTGGGGCGCTGAGGTAAAGCAGTTGAGCACACCGATGACCCGCTCATCATGGAGCAAAGGAACGCTGGCCAGGGATTTGAGCCCCAGGCTCCGGGCCATGTCCTTTTCCTTGAACCTGGGCTCGGACAACACATCTTTGATGATCAAAGGGTGTTTTTCCGCGGCCACATAGCCCACCACGCCCTCGCTGATGTTTAATACCCGGTCTTTGACATAGGCGGGCTCAATGGTCTGGGTGGCTTTCAGGCGCAGGCGGGTCCGGCCGTCGTTTTCTTCGATCAGCCACAAGGAACAGATCTGCACTCCGGTAACCTGGGCCGTAACCATGACAATGAGCTTTAAGATCTCCTCGAGATAGAGATCCGAGTTAATGGCATGGCTGATATCCATCAATGCCTTGATATACTTGTCCGTGCTCACAGCACCCTTGGAATCCATGATATCTGACGCAAAACAATAGGGTTAATAACAATGCTCTTCAGACGGAAAATCGCCTGATGCAACTTCTTCAACATAGGCGCGCAGGCCGTCCATGGCGTTTTGCCGGAGCTGCGCATATTGCTTGACAAACTTGGGCACATGGCCTCCGTTTAACCCAAGCATGTCGTGGATCACCAGGACCTGGCCGTCGCAGTCCGGGCCGGCGCCGATGCCGATGGTCGGAATGCTGATGCTTTTGGTGATGCCCGCTGAGATGTCTGCGGGAATGCCTTCAAGGACCACGGAAAAGGCCCCGGCCGCCTCAACCCGCCGGGCATCTTCCATGAGCCGGTCGCGGTCGCGCTGGACCCGGAAGCCGCCCATCTGGTGCACCGACTGGGGGGTCAAACCGATATGGGCCATGACCGGAATCCCGGCCTGGGTCATGGCGGCAATGGTATCGGCCACCGATGCCCCGCCTTCGAGCTTGACCGCCGATGCCCCGGCTTCTTTTAAAAACCGGCCCGCGTTGACCAGGGCTTCGGATCTGGCGCTCTGGTAGGACATAAACGGCATGTCGCCCACCACCATGGCCGTGCGCGCGCCTTTGGCCACAATGCGGGTGTGATAAATCATCTCATCCATGGTCACCCCGAGGGTGGTGGCCTCGCCCTGGACCGCCATGCCCAGCGAATCGCCAACCAGCAGCACGTTTACGCCAGCCTCATCGGCCATCTGCGCAAACGGATGGTCATAGGCGGTCAGAACGGTGATCTTTTCGCCCTTTTTTTTCATGTCCAGGAGTTTTTTCGTGGTTACTGCGCTTGCCATTATAGGTCTCCTTTTCGGCCTTTGCAATGATTTGCCGGTTTGGGCCGGGCGCCGGAAATTTCCGGATATTGCCGGATATATAAATTTTCTTGTATATAGTCCGCGCCCGGGATGTCAAGTTCAACATATGGGTTGACAAGATTTTGTTATTTTTCGTATCTATATAAGATTATACAATTTGCGGCCTGCGGGCCATGTCATGCTATCCTGCAATCATTATAATCATCACCGGCAGGGTCACAATCATTTCCATTCAGGACGGCAGGCCTTTTTTATAGCAGGCCTGGCCGGTCCAGTTGATTTGCGGACGCTAATGATACAGCTTGTCAGGGGTTTTAAAGACATTCTGCCGCCGGAAACCTCGGTGTGGCAGTCCATTGAAGATACGGCCAGGCGGCATTTCGAAAATTTCGGTTTCCGGGAAATCCGGCCGCCCGTACTTGAACAGGCCGCGCTTTTTCAGCGAAGCATCGGCGAGCATACCGATATCGTGGAAAAGGAGATGTATACCTTTGCCGGAAGCCGGGACACCCTGCTGACCCTGCGGCCCGAGGCTACTGCATCAGTGGTGCGTGCCTATATCCAGCACAAGATTTATGCCGCCGATCCCGCGGCCCGGTTTTACACCATCGGCCCCATGTTTCGAAAAGAGCGGCCACAGAAGGGCCGTTACCGGCAGTTTTACCAGATCAACGCCGAGGTCTTCGGGGTGGATTCCCCGTACATGGACGCCCAGCTCATTTACATGTGCATGACCTTTTTCCGGCGGCTTTCGGTTTCCGGTCTGCAGGTGCATTTAAATTCCCTGGGCTGCCCCGAATGCCGGCCGGCGTTTCGGCAGAAGCTTTCTGAAATGCTTGCCGGCAGGGCGGAGAATTTGTGTCCGGACTGCCTGCGCCGTCTGGAGAAAAACCCTTTGCGCGTGCTGGACTGCAAGGTTCCGGCCTGCCGGGAGGCGGTGGCCGATGCCCCGTCCATGCTCGATTTTCTCTGTAATGACTGCGGGCAGCATTTCCGGACCGTGCAGGCGGCCCTGTCGGATATGGACATTGCGTTTCAGATCGATCCCCGCCTGGTGCGGGGGCTTGACTATTACACGCGAACCGCCTTTGAGATCCAGACCTCGGAACTCGGAGCCCAGAACGCGGTTGCCGGCGGCGGCCGCTATGACCAGCTCGTGGAAATGCTGGGCGGGCCGGCCCAGCCGGCCATCGGGTTTGCCATCGGCCTGGACCGCCTGGTGGAGCTGTTTGCCGCCAAGTTTCCGGCTCCGGAAACAGGGCCGGATGTGTTTTTTCTGCCCATGGGCGAGGCCGCCCGAAAGCGGGCGGCCAAATGGTCAAGCCAGCTGGCGGACGCGGGCGTGCGCGTGGAGGCGGATTTTTCGGGCCGGAGCCTAAAGGCGCTTATGCGCCGGGCCGACCGCATGGGCGCGGCCCGGGTGCTGATTGTGGGCGATCAGGAGCTGGCTGAAAACAAGGCGGTTTTACGGGATATGAAAACCCGGGACCAGGTGGCGGTGCCCATGGACCGGCTGGTAGCATTCATATCCGAGCATGTGGGCAGGTAGCGGAAAAATGATTTTCCCGCCGGTTTTGTTTGTAACCGAAACTGAGGGTTTTGGGCAAATCTGCATTTATTTGTAAAAAAACATCCATAAGGAGTCAGGGGTTTGAACGATACATTGGGAGATATGCGGCGGAGCCATCACTGCAACGCCCTGGGCGCGGCGGATACCGGCGCGCAGGTGGTGCTGATGGGCTGGGTGCAGCGGCGCCGGGATCACGGCGGCGTGATATTTATTGATTTGCGGGACCGGGAAGGCATCACCCAGGTGGTGTTCAATCCTGACCGGAATGCGGCAGTGCATGAAAAGGCCCATGCCATCCGCAGTGAATATGTGCTGGCGGTCCGGGGGGTGGTGGAAAAACGACCCGAGGGGATGACCAACCCGGCTCTGGCAACCGGTGAAATCGAGGTCATGGTTTCGGAATTAAAAATTTTAAACCGGGCCCAGACCCCGCCGTTTATGATTGAAGACCAGGTGGATGTAAATGAAAACACCCGGCTGGCAAGCCGCCACATTGATCTGCGCCGGCCGTCTTTGCAGAACAACATCATGATGCGCCACAGGGCTGCGGCTGCCGCGCGCCGGTATTTAAACGACCAGGGCTTTCTTGATATTGAAACCCCGTTTTTAACCCGCAGCACCCCTGAAGGCGCCCGGGACTACCTGGTCCCCTCCCGGCTGAATCCGGGTTCGTTTTACGCGCTTCCCCAGTCGCCACAGCTTTTCAAGCAGCTTTTGATGATCTCGGGCTTTGACCGGTATTACCAGATTGTGCACTGCTTCAGAGACGAGGATCTGCGGGCAGACCGCCAGCCGGAATTCACCCAGATCGACATGGAGATGTCATTTGTGGGCGAAGAAGACATCATGGCTGTTGCAGAGGGTCTGATTTCCTCGGTTTTCCGGGAGGTGGGCCGGGCTGCGCCCAGCCCGCCGTTTGCCCGGATGACCTACCAGGAGGCAATGGAGCGCTACGGACTGGACCGGCCCGATACCCGGTTTGGCCTGGAGCTTTGCGATATTTCCGATATCGTGGCTGAATCCGGGTTTAATTTGTTTTCCAATACAGTGAAAAAAGGCGGCATTGTCAAGGCGCTAAACGCCAAAGGATGTGCCGGTTTCACGCGCAAGGAGATCGATGATTTCACCGATTTTGTGGCCGTGTACCGGGCCAGGGGACTGGCCTGGATCCGGGTGAAGGAAGACGAGTGGCAGTCGCCCATCACCAAGTTTTTCTCAGAGGACGAAAAAAAGGCCATGGCCGCGCGTCTGGACATGCAGCCCGGCGACCTGGTGTTTTTCGGCGCGGACCAGCCCGGAATCGTCAACGAGTCCCTGGGGCAGCTGCGCAATCACCTGGGCAAAAAATTGGGCCTGATTGATGAAAATGCATACGAATTTGTGTGGATCACCGATTTTCCCATGTTTGAATACGATGAAACCGAAAAACGGTACCAGGCCCTGCATCACCCCTTTACCGCCCCGGCGGAAAAAGATCTGGAAAAGCTGGCGTCTGATCTCGTGGGCATGCGCTCAAGGGCCTATGATCTGGTGTTAAACGGCTCGGAAATCGGCGGGGGAAGTATCCGCATCCATCAAAAGGACGTACAGGTCCGGGTCCTGGAGGCCCTGGGCATGGACCGGGCTGAATACGAGGAAAAATTCGGGTTTCTGCTCTCGGCCCTGGACTCCGGGGCGCCGCCCCACGGGGGCATTGCCTTTGGCTTTGACCGGCTGATGACCATACTTTGCAACACGTCTTCCATCCGGGAGGTGATCGCTTTTCCCAAGACCCAGAAAGGCGCCTGTCTGATGACCGCAGCCCCGGCTTCGGCCACTGCGGCCCAGCTCGGGGAACTGGGGTTAAAAGTCCGGCGGGTGGATCAGTCCTGATGCTTGACATTTTTGCTTGACATTTTTATTGTCAGACCGTAAATAGACAATCTTGATTCACACTTTGTTCCCCAGTAGCTCAGTTGGCAGAGCAGGTGGCTGTTAACCACCGCGTCCGTGGTTCGAGTCCGCGCTGGGGAGCCAAAACACAAATGCAACCGGTTTCCTAACCGGCTGCTTAACGAATAAAGCCCCGCATCGATGATGCGGGGCTTTATTCGTTATAAGAGCTGTAATTTTGATGGCGCCGTAAAAAGTCCAATATCTGCGTTACGCGCAATTTCTCAGAATTTCACGTACGGCTAAGTACGCTGCATTCTTCGAAATTGCGCAAGTCTTGATCTTGAACTTTTTACGGTGCCATCAATTTTATGAAGTTACGTTTTATGCCTCGGTTTCCTGCTATTTTTGAGAATAAAAAGGCGTTCGTCCGCCTAGGCTCTAAAACGAGAGCGAAGCCGTCGCATACATCGTAAAAGGCGCGCCCGGATGATAGGATGAGCCCAAAGTCTGATAATCGGCGGTATTGATGATGCTGATGTATTCCTTGTCAAAGATGTTATTAAATGACAGAGAAATGTCCATTTTCTTGATTCCTATTTCCGGAAAGGATCTGGTATAGGTGATATCAAAGTCAAAGATCACGGCATCCCCGATTTTTTCTTCCTGGAGAATATCTCCATATCGGCTGGAAAAGTATCTGACAACCGGGGACAAGGTGAAATCGCCAATGCGGTAGCTTGCAATGCCTTTAACCTGGAATTCCGGGGCGTCAGGAACCTGATTTCCCTTCACGGGAACAATGTCGCCGGCTTGGTTGCTGATATCCTCTGAAAAATAAAAACGGTTGTAGGAAAAGGACGCATAAAGAGACAGGTTTTTCAAGGGCACGGCGCCTGCCTCGAGTTCAAAACCGTATGCAACCGCATCAAAAATGGCTGCCGGGAATGTCGCATCAAGCGATGCGTCATAATAGGGGGCTGTTTTGTTCCGGTGTTTGGCATAATAAATGGTGGGAACGACATACAGTCTGTCTGTGATATATCTGAATCCGAAATCGAAATTGTCCGCGATTTCCAGCTTCTGGTTGTCCCAGAGGTCCTGCAAAGTGATGCCCTTCTTGTCAAACGTGGTCTTCTGGGAAATAAAGAAAGGATAAAGGGCCACACTCATGCCATAGTTTCTGCCATAGGAAAAATAACAGCTCAATGGATCGGTCAGGGCATAGCTCAAGCCGGCATTTGGAAGAATTTCATGGAAATCCTTGGATTGGGCGACAGCGCTGGCTTCGATGGCCGTGGCCATTCCAAGAGCGGATTTGTAACTGACGTTTGGAATGCCCTGCGTGTTGTAGGTAATTATCTCAGGCATGGAATAATTGAGATATTTCATGCCGGCTTCAAGCTGAAACGCACCGATGGCGTATCTCCCTGATACAAAAGGCGTTTGTTGACGATGACGGGATGAATCGGAAAGGACCTGCCATTTGTCGAAAACGAGCCTGCCGTCGGATACTTTGTACAATTTCCAGGAGGTGGGCGGCCCGGGGCGTTCCTGTTCAAGGCAAAAATAGCCGATATCAAAATCCAGGGCGTTTGTCTTCAGGGTATATTCTGCCTGTAAACCACTGAGATCGTGATCGATGTCCCATCTGCGGATCCGGTTTTCACCATTTTTCATGGTTATTGTTTCCTGGTAATAGCCTTCATCGTTCCAATAAAACGGCTTTACTTTTATTTTTGAATTTTTTGTGACGGCATATTCAATATCTGCAAAAATATTGAAATCTTCAAACTTATTTTTATTGTATTCATAATAAAAATAATCAGATGGACTATCGGTAAAATCGAAATCGTAATTTTCGCCAAGTGATGAGGCCTGCTGAAAATTGAGCGGCCTGTACGGATTGACCTCTGCTTTGTTGTAGATGGAGAAAACTTCGATGTTGAGTTTGTCGCCGACTTTTTGCGTCAACCCCGCCATTGCATTTTCCCGGTCGGCGTCTCCTTTTCCCTTCCATTTGTCCCCGGCCGTATTGGAATAGGACAGAAACCCGGATGTTCGGGAAGGCAGCATCCCTGAATCAAGCCGTGCAAAGGTCCGCCGGGCGGCATGACTTCCCAGGGTCTGTTTCAGATTGAAACCCAGGTCTTTTGCAGGTCGCTTGACTTCCATATCGATTTTTCCGCCGATATTTGTGAGACCGAACCCCTTGTCCGCAGGAACGCCTCCTTTGTAAATGGATATGCTGCTGAAATTTTCCATGTCGTAGATATTGGCACCACCCCCCGGTCTTGCCGACACCGGAACGTTTTCAACATTGACGGGAGTAGATGGGTTGCCTCCCCCCGTGGGTTCAATCCCTCTAAACCGGAACGATTCGTGATAATTGCTGATATCCCCCAGCCCCAGAGGGTCCACGCTTTGCTGGTGCACGGACGGGATCAGTTTGACGGCCCTGGGCACAGACATCCTGCAGGTGGGCCCGAGGGCGTTGATTCCCTTTTCCGTGATTTTTGTCTTTGTGTTGGTTCCTGTAAAAACAGGGCCGGCAAATTCTTCTTCCTCGAATTTGTCTTCCACCACAATCTCAGGTAAAGTGACGGTACCTTTTTTCTTGTCAGCATCCTGCGCCGCCGCCGGTGAATATAAAAAAACAAAGAAAATGAAAGCTACAGTCATGAAGGAGGTGGGCGTCTTCATCATTGGTTCCTTTCAGTAAGAGAGCGTCATGGACATGTCCTGCTATGCAAAACAGCAGCACTTGAGTCGCATTCCCTGTTCGGGCCGAAAGAATTGGTTATGATCTATGTTTATAAATGTCAAATATATTTTTTAAACGACAAAAATGGGAAGCCGATGGATAATGCAGGTCGGGAATTCAGGCGCCAAAGGCGTGGGAACGGGCTGAATGCACCTTTGCAGGGAGACCGCAAGCGCATGCGGAGTTGAAGGGAGGGGTGTAAACTGTTCAAGATCATGCGAAACTATGTCTTTTGACAATTGCCATCGCCTTGCGGCTGAATCAATGGATGATGGCGCCGTAAAAAGTCCAATATCTGCGTTACGCGCAATTTCTCAGAATTTCACGTACGGCCAAGTACGCTGCATTGATATAGACCATGCCGTGCCGGACATGCGCCGGGTATCGTTTGTTGATTGCATAATACGGGTATGAGGCAGTCAACCATCACTGCAGTTTGCTTTACCGGACCGGGCGCGACGGGAATCAAGCCGGTTTGTTTACCCTTGCGCGGAGTCCGTCGATGCCAATTCGGCGATGAGTTGACCGGTAACCGAGCTGTCGTAGCCGGCCAGTGTGCCGATTTCCTTGCGCAGGCGATGGGTTTGCAGCACGTCGAGCAGGATGGGGATGGTGGGGTGATCGAGCAGGTCTTCAGGAATGACCAGGTCACAGCGGACGGCGGTGATGGGCACAAAGCCAAGGTTAAACACCTCGGCGACGGCACGCAGCCCCAGGGCCGCGTCAGCCACGTTGCAGGCGATGCGGAAGGCGCCTTCGCGGTGTGAAAACACTTCATTCCCATAACCGTTGACTGCATCGGGTTTTATACCCGCTTTTTTCAATTGGTCATCCAGTAGTACCCGCAGTGCGGCGCCTGGTTCGCGATTCACAAAACGTACCATAGGTTGTGCCAGATCGGTTACGGTGCGGATGCCCAGCGGGTTGCCTCTGGCCACCATCAGCCCCTCCTCCATCATGGAAAAACCAAACACCCGCGTGGACACGTTTAATCGTTGACGCACCGCCACTACATTGGACTCGGAATTGCCCGAGTTGTGCAGGTGGGTGCCGGCAATGTGGGTCAACCCCTGGGCGAGGCCGTCGAGGGCGCAATGGCTGGATGCAAATCTGCAATGAACACGTGCTTCTGGAGCCAAGCGCGTGACATGCTGACCAAGGATGTCAAAAGCGGGATCGCATCCCATCAAAATGACCGTTTTATCAAGGCGGCCGGACGGCAACAGGACCTGGGCGCTTTTGCCGTCCGGTGCCAGCAGGCCATCTGCAGCGCGAAAGCCGAATGGGACCGATTCCGTTCCTTTCAATGGAAAGCCGACCACCCGGTCC
>JAIPES010000076.1 GCA_021737045.1 Desulfobacteraceae bacterium
GGCAAAGGCATCCATTGCCTTATCAATAAACTTGACAAAAGCGGGACTTTAAATGAAAATGGCTGCCTTTTGAAGCAAAGGCAGCCATTAAAAACACAGGAGGGACCAAATTGACTGTTGCGGGACTGATCAAAGCTGCGGCCATGCTGCTTGCAGCCGGAATTCTGGGCAACTGGTTTTTATCCGAAGTAAAGCAGGCCAAGATTGAAAAAAAACCCTGGTATACACCCTATCTTTCCGTTCCCGGACTGCTGATTCTTCTTGCTTTATGCCTTCCGGTGATCGCATGGCTTGTTCAGAAATAACCCGAACCACTGCCGGCCAAAAACCTTACGGGGTATCCGGGGTGTCTTTCTGCTTTTCAAACCCTTCCCTGTCCAGCAGCTGCCGGTACCAGCATGCAAAGTCAAACATGCCCAGATAGCGTTCGTCCTCGTTGATAATTCCGAGACATAACTCCATGGCCCCCTTTCGGTAATCATGGCCGTGGCCGGAAATGTCCCATGTCTGAAAAAATTCGCGGATCAGATCGTTCATGGTGCGGCGGCTGCGATCCATGCGCATGTCCAGGGGATCCTTGGGCCCTGCAAAGGGATCCCACCGTTCATAGCCCTTTTTCATGATATGTTTCTGGCGCCTTGGCGCCATACTGTCAAATATGGCCTGTTTCAGGCTGTCTTTTTCCTTTTCGCTGAGTTCCATAACATTTCCCGTCCAATCGAGTTTATTCTTCCTGTTCCGGATCTGCTTCTGCGGAAGCGATCCCCAGGTATTCATCATTATAGTCTGTAATCAGGGCCATGGAAACCGGCACCAGCACGTCAGCCATTTTCACATGCCGGGAACCCATTTCTTTTACCATTTCCGCGGAAATCCGCATCAGCTGATCGTGAATGGCATCCATGTTAATGGTGGTATACTGCTGGCCCGCCTGAAATCCGGTCTTTCCGCAGGTACGCCCCTGGCCGCCAATGGACAAAGGCGCTCCGTAAATCCGGCATGCAATGGGCCGATATGGATAAAGATCACAACGATCCGATTCATTTAGCAAAGGGCAGCGAATCCGCTCCTTTGCCATTTCCTCAACAATATGGGTCTCATCTTCGCCTTTCTGCGTTTGCCGATAGGCATCCCTTTTGCGCTTGTAAATTTTTCGGTCTGCCTGATTGGCTTTTTCAAGAAGCTTGCTGCGTTCCTCACCGGAAAAATTGGCGTTAAATTGATGATTCAGGTACATGGCCTCTATAAGGGTCAAATCAAAAAGCGCAAAACAACAGTCCGTGCATCCGGGTTCGCAAACAACCTCACTCGGATAAGCCTGTTTAATCCGCAAAAAAGCTTCATCGGCCTTTTGGGCCAGGGCTTCATAGGTTTTAAAAAATTCACCTGGGTCGAACTTCATTATTATATCCTCCTTAAAGCCTTTTTACATCCCTTGACTCGCTCGTAAAAAGTCGATTTTCAGATGGCGCCGTAAAAAGCTTTTTACCGCGGTCGCTGTTTTTGCAGGAAGGAAGCCCTGCGGCCGGGGTCAGTTTTTTAGTGTAAACTGTTTACAGATTTGCAGCATTTTCTCCAAAAAAGAGCCAGTGTCACTTGCGGACAGATCCGGACCCTGAAATTTTTTTAAACCCCCGGCTCGCATCTATGAAAAGTAAAAGCCAAGGGGCGGAGCTGATTTAATTGTTTCACGTGAAACAATTGATTTTTACTTTCCCACACAGTAACGGCTGAAAATCTCATCAAGCACATCCGTCTCAACATGCCTGCCGGAAATTTCATCAATGGCTGAAAGCCCTTCTTGTAAATCAATCGAAATCAATTCCGGCAATCGTCGGCTTTCCAGGCCGGATACCACTTTGGAAACCGCTTCTGCGGCCTGGTCCAGGAGGCATTTCTGGCGCCAGTTCGGAATAAATCCAGGCCCGGACACGGCCACGGATGACAGAACCATATCCGCAATACGCTGTTTTAAAGCCTCAATGCCGGTGCCTTGCAAGGCAGAGACCTCCATGCAGGCGGCCTCCTGCATGGCCGGCGGCAGCCGTAAAACCTTTTCATGATCCGCCAGATCGGCCTTGTTTATCACAAGCACCACGGGCTTGTCCGTCAACTGATCGTAAATGACAACATCTTCATCGTCTATGGGCCGGCTAAAATCCAAAACATGCAAAACAATATCAGCAGACGCCATGTATTCCCGGGTTTTTTCGATCCCCAGCCGCTCTATGGGGTCCGGGTCCTTCCGAAGTCCGGCCGTATCCGTTACCAGCACAGAAACGCCCCGGGTTGTCAAAGATGCCTCAATGCAGTCCCTGGTGGTGCCGGGGATTTCAGTGACGATGGTACGCTGCTGGTTGAGCAGGCAATTCATCAAGCTGGACTTGCCGACATTGGGGCGGCCGATGATTACGGTCTGAACCCCCTGGCGCAAAAACCGGCCGCTTTCATAGGCTTCCCGCAGTTGATTGATTTGTTGAAAAACTTCTCTTGAAAGACGCAGGCTTTGCCCTGAATCATCAATTTCGTCACCAGCGGCTTCAGGAAAGTCAATGGCCGCCTCCAGGGACCCAAACACAGAAACCAAAGATTGGCGAATGGAGGAAACAACATCTGAAAGCTGCCCTGTCATCTGACTTACAGCCATGTCCAGGGCGGCATCGGAACGGGCGGTAATCAAATCGGCAACAGCCTCTGCCTGGGTCAGATCCATGCGGCCGTTGATAAAGGCCCGGCGAGTGAACTCCCCGGGCTGCGCAGGGCGAATTCCCTGAGAAATCAAAAGGTTCAAAATTTTTTCAAGAACCCGGCTCCCGCCATGCGCCTGAATTTCCACCACATCCTCACGGGTATAAGAATGCGGTGCATGCATAACTACCAGGATCACCTCATCTATTAGGCTCCCGGAGACCGGATCAAGGATATGGCCCAGATACATCCGCCAGCTCTGAAACCCCTCTCCGGCATCTGTATCGCTGCCGGAGGGGTTTTGACCATAGAAAGCGCGTCTGAACACAGCCGTCACCGCCGCGATTGCCTCCGGGCCGGAAACCCTGATGATGCCGATACCGCCATTGCCTTCAGGGGTCGCCACTGCAGCGATAGTTGAGCTGTCCATCTGCTGATCCTTTTTGCACGGAAATCTGTGTTCCTGCAAAACCTTATTCAGTCCGGGGCCTGGTTTTTTTGGCCTGGTTTTTTTTCCTTGGCATAATCAGCAGTTTCCGCAAATCGCCGTTGCCAACGCTCTGTGTACGAACCTCGCGATTGTCGCGAAGGCTTAAATGCACCACACGTCGGTCCTGAGCGCTAATCCGGTTGATAACCATAGGCTTTCCGCTATCCATGGCTTTTTGTGCCAGTCTGGCCGCCAGGGTGGTGAGTTCGGCGCGACGCTTTTCCAGATAGCCTTCCACGTCGATCTCAATGGGGACACTGGGACCGAATTGCTTGTATACGCCTTTTTCAACAAGATAGTAAATGGCATCCAGAGTCTGGCCGCGCTTTCCGATCAAGCGAGCGGAATCACCGCCCTTGATATCAAACCGGATCAGCTCGGCGTCAACCTTTAAATTCAGTTCCGAATCCGGAGAAACCAAAACAATGATCTGATCAAGAAAACCCCGCACCCAGTCCGCAACAACCCCGGGGTCCGCTTTGGGATCTTCCGTGGCAGGCGGGTTTAAAGCCTTCTCTTGCTGTTGCTCCGGTTCAGTGACGGTTTCTTCTGTTTGACCAACGACTTCCCGGATAGTATCCGTGGAAGGACCAAAGGCTTCGTCAACAAGAGCGGAAACCGAATCATCATCATGATTGTTGTCTTCCCGGGAAGCAGGGGCCCTGTCCGGCTCAGAAAGATCCGGCCCGGAAGCCGCCTCTGAAACCAAAACCCGGATTACCGCCTTTTTGGCTCCCACAAGCCCGAAGATACCGCTGGAGCCGTAGGAAATAATATCGTATTTCAATTCATCCCGGTTGCGGTTGAGTTCGGTGCAGGCTTTTTCAACAGCTTTCTCCACGCTTTTTTCTTCAAAATCCTGGTATGCAGTCATTAAACCAACGCCTCCGATTAAACGGTTTTCCGTGTAACGTAATACTGCTGGGCAATTGACAGTACGTTATTGGTCAACCAGTATAGCACCAGCCCGGACGGAAAATTGACGAAAATCACTGTAAAGACCAACGGCAGCATCATCATGATCCTGGCCTGGGACGGATCTCCGGGAGGCGGCGACAACTTCTGCTGCAGAAACATGGTGGCACCCATAATGATGGTCAGCACCGGAATGCCGTATGGAGGCGCCATCAGGGGGATGGAAATGTCAAACCGAAAGAGCCGGTCCGGGGACGAAAGATCGTTGATCCAGAGAAAAAAGGGTGCATGCCGCAATTCAATGGCTTCGTAAAGCATGCGGTAAAAGGCGATAAACACGGGAATCTGCACAACCATGGGCAGACACCCGCTCATGGGGTTGACTTTATAGGTTTTATAAAGCCGCATCACCTCTTCGTTCATTTTCTTCTTGTCATCCTTGTATTTCTTCCGGATGTCGGCCATTAGCGGCTGTAATTTTTTCATCTCCGCCATGGACCGGTAGCTCTTGTTGCCAAGGGGCCAGAAAATGACCTTGAAAAGAATGGTCAGCAGAATAATGGCCACCCCGTAATTGGCCACCCCGAATTCATGGATTTTATTCATCAGATAAAGACACGGCTTGGCAATAATGTCAAAAAACCCAAAATTAATGGCTTTGTCCAGTTCATAGCCAAAGGCCTTTAATTCCGACATGCGTTTGGGACCCATGAACAGATGGTACGCATAGGATTGCCCGGCACCGGCATCTAGACGCTCCATGGGCTCAATATAGCTCACCCGCAGAACCTGCCGGTCGGTATCCTCGTTCATGCGGATACGTTTTTCCCCGGGATTTTCCGGAACCAGCGCGGTCATAAAGTACCTGTCCTCAATGCCGGCCCAACGGATTTTACCGGAAAAAGACTGCTCTTCATCGAGGTTTTTGGGTTTGACCTCCTCAAGGCTGCCGTCAACATAGGCAAAAGGGCCTTCAAATACAAAAGTGCCGCCATCCGGGCGGGGATTGGTCATCTCAAGTATCATTTCAGGGGCCAGGGGAGCGCTGCCGTCGTTGACAAGATGGACATTTAAGCCGATCTTATAGCTGTCCGGGTAAAACACGTACTGCTTTTCAATAACCAGGCCCTGGGAGGACTGCCAGTAAAAGGAAAGGGTTTCCGGCTGGTCAGTGACCCGGAGGTGATCGCCATCAGAATCGGTTGTAAAAACAGCCTGTTCAGGGGAGTCCAGGCCGGAGCCGGCAAAGCGGATCAGCGCTGTGCCCACGGAATTGGATTCCGGCACCAGCTGCTTGCGGGGCGAGTCCTCATCCATGCTCTGGCGGTACTGGCTTAAAACAAAGCGGCGGATTGCAGCGCCCTTTTCTGAAATCTCAGCGCGGTACAGATTGTTTTCAACCACAATAGAGCCGAAACTCTGAGAAGGCAGCTCTGCCGGGGTTTGGTCGGCTTTTCCGGTTTGGCGGGAATCGGGCCGGGGCTCCGAAGCCCTGTCATCGGAAACGCTTTCTGCGCTTCGGCTTTGTCCGGACGGCTCCGGGGGCTGGACAGGCTGGCCGGGCACAAACAACAACTCCCAAAGCAAAAAGACCATAATGGTCAGAAAAATGGCCAGCAATAAACGCATATGTTCCATATCGTCTCCTGAAATCGCACGCGATGGCTGAAAAAATGGCTGACCCGTCCCCGGCAAAAGGGGTTGCGGGTCTCTTGTAGATGGCGGCAATGTGTCCAGCAGGACTTACAAGGCGGCAAGAAGGGGCTGGAAGGTGACCATTGGCAGCCCCGGGTTACCGTGGGAACGCACTTAATCTGATCGCTGTCCGCCGGTGCAGATTCGCGCAGCCGTCTGGTCTTCTGCCTCCAAAACCGGGTCAATGCCGCCGGGATGAAAGGGGTGGCATTTGGCCAGCCGCTTTACCGCCAGCCATCCGCCGCGAATCGCTCCAAACCGGCGGATGGATTCATAGGCATACTCTGAACAGGTTGGATAAAACCGGCAGCATGAACCGATGACCGGCGAAAGCAGGCACTGATAAAGCCTGATGGAAAACAGCAGAAAATATTTAATGGCAGTTCCCCCTGATTTTGCAAAACATCTTTTCCAGCGATGCAAACATCTCTTTTGACGAAGCCCCGGCAACTGATTTTCTGGCAATCACATTGATATCAAAGTTGTCCCCGAGCCGGTGACGGTTGGTCCGGAAATATTGCCGGACAATTCTTTTGATGCGATTGCGCACGACAGCATTGCCGATTTTCCGGGTCACAGTAATGCCAAGCCGCGGCCGGTCAAGGTGATTTTCACAAAACGCCACCACAAAAAAACGATCCGCAACACTGTCCGCCTTCCTGGAAAGATAGACAAACTGGCCCCGCTTGAGCAGTTTGTCGGTTTTCTGCAAACCATTGCCGCAGGTTTGCATCAAACGGCCAGGCGCTTCCGTCCCCTGGCCCGCCGTCTTTTGATCACACGCTGACCCTGCTTGGTGGCCATCCGCTTTAAAAATCCGTGTTTTCTTGCTCTTTTTATTTTGCTTGGCTGATATGTTCGTTTCATTATTTTACCCTTTTTTGCAAATCTTTTGTTTTTATCACGCCACTACCGTGATGGTGCCGTAAAACGTCTGATTTCAGATGGTGCCGTAAAAGTTCAAGATCAAGGCTTGCGCAATTTCGAAGAATGCAGCGTACTTAGTCGTACGTGAAATTCTGAAAAATTGCGCGTAACGCAGATATTGAACTTTTACGGCGCCATCAATACCGCCTGAAACCCAAAAATATGGATCAAAAGGTTGTTAGCGCAATACACCCGTTTTTGTCAAGATTCAAATCAATTCAATCCGTCTTCCAGGACTTCGGTAATATCGTACTGTTCCAGATGATAATCCCGCTGGGGATAAATGCAGATCTGTCGGTTGACCTGTTCCTCGAGATCGGAAATCAGGCTGCTTTCCTGGCCGAGCAGCAAATCGGCAATCACGGGGTGGACCTTGATCTGGATCTTTGAAGGCCGGGTTTCAGCGCCCTGGCGGCGGACGTCCCGAAAAACATTATAACAGATGCTTCTGCGGGACAATAGCATGCCCTCGCCCTCACAATAAAAACAGGGCTCGCACATCATCCGCGGCAGGGACTTGACAACGCGTTTGCGCGTCATCTGGATCAGCCCCATATCCGACATGGGCAGCACATTGGTCTTGGCCTTGTCCCGTCCCAGGGCCTCTTTTAATGTATTATAAACCTTTTCCTGATCGGCCTTGCTCTCCATGTCAATGAAATCAAGAATAATGATGCCCCCCAGATTGCGCAGCCGGATCTGGTAGGCGATCTCCTTGACCGCCTCAAGATTGGTCTTGAGAATGGTTTCGGCAAAATTGCGTTTGCCCACGTACCGGCCGGTATTGACGTCAATGGCCACCAGGGCCTCTGTGATCTCGATGACAATATAGCCGCCGCACTTGAGCCACACCTTTTTCTTAAGGGCCCGCTGAACGTCAACTTCCAGGTTATATGCATCAAATATGGGCTCTTCGCCGGTATACAGGGACACGGAGTTTTTCAGCCGGGGCATGAACTTTTGGATAAACTGCTTTACCGTCTTGTACACCGCAGGCGCGTCAATAATAACCCGGTCGGCCTCGTGGGCCAGCAAGTCCCGCACGCAGCGCAAAGTGACGGTGAGTTCCTGATGCAGCATGGACGGTGCCGACACCTCATGATAACGCTGTTGAATATCATTCCAGAGATTGTTTAAAAACTCCATATCCTGGGCGAGAACATCTGCGCTAACGCCTTCTGCAGCCGTGCGGACGATATAGCCGTAGGGATGGGTCCGCATGGATTCCACAAGCTCCCGCAGACGGGTGCGTTCGGCCTCGTCGGCAATCCGGCGGGAAATGCCGAGATGATCCACCGTGGGCATCAGCACCAGAAACCGGCCGGGAAGGGATATATAAGTTGTCAGACGGGCGCCCTTGCTGCCGATGGGCGAACGGGCCACCTGCACCAGGATCTCCTGGCCTTCTTTGAGCATCTGCTCGATGGGCGGGCGTCCCTCCTGGGCGGCGCCGATGCCGCAGCCTGAAATGGGACCGTTTTCCTCTTCGGCCTGGCTTTCGTCTTCCTCGCCGTATTCATTCTCATTTTTGATGTACATTCCCTCGGGCGGCGGAGTGCGGCCATTTAACACTTCATCCACGTAAATAAAGGCGGCCTGCTTTAAGCCGGCTTCCACAAAAGCCGCCTGCATGCCCGGAAGCACCCGCTGGACCCGCCCCTTGTAGATATTGCCGGAAATGTTGGCCTCGTCCTGGCGCTCCACGTAGATCTCCACAAGCGCGTTGTTTTCCATGAGCGCCACCCGGATTTCAGGGCCCAGGGCATTGATGATCAGTTCCTTGTCCATAAAAAACCTCTTTAAATATTGCCCGGTTCTGTAAAATCCCCGGTACAGCCGGCATGTTCAGCCAGTTTCAAAACACGCGCCTGATGCATAACCGCATCGGGCAGGGAAAAAATTGACGCAACCACCGGCCCCGGCCGAAGAGTTAGCCCGGAAGGCTGAACCATGCGAAGCTGAAGTCGATCCGGCCGGAGCCGGAAGCACTCTGTGACCACGGCCTTGAGGTCCACCTGTTGATCCCCCTTTTTCCGGGTGGAAAACACCACCCCGAAAGCAGGCGCTGTCATAAACGCTTCAAAAGCGTGATGGTCAAATCGGCTGCCGGAGGGCAAAGTAACCTGATAAACCGCCGGGCCGGGCCTGTTCGGTACCTCCCGGGTTTGCGCCGGGCTGCAGCCGACTGCCCGCAGACCCTCGGGCAAATGCCGATTGATCGATTCGGGAATCTGCTGCAACGGAAAATCCGTGGCAATGGTCATGAAAAAGCTTTCCGCCTCACTTTCCATGCCCACCGGCAGGGCGTCGCCAAAAGCCACCTTGGGCTTTGGGTGAAACCCGGCCGAATAGGCCGGCTCCAGCCCGGCCCGGCGCAGGGCCCTGAGAAAAATGCTGACCAGCTCCAATTGACCAAAATACCGGGCCGGTCCGAGTTTGCTGTAAACCACCCTGACGCGGTGAAATGGCCCTTCCGCATCAGCCAGGGGCATGCCCGGGGCATCCGGCGTTGAAACATCATTTTTTTTCTCAACAGCCGCAATGGGCCGGAACGTTTTAAAATCACACACACCGCAGCCCTGACAATCCCCGGACCGGCAGTCCGAAGTGGGGGCACCGTCAAGTGCGTTTTGATACTCGGCTGCAAGAAAATCCCGGGAAACACCGGTATCAATATGATCCCAGGGCAGGGGGGCATCCAGGCCCACAGGCTGCAGGTAAACTTCCGGATCCACGCCCTGTGCGGTAAAGGCGTCATCCCAGGCCGCCTTGTCAAAGGAGTCGGTCCAGCCGTCAAACCGGCATCCTCTTTGGTAAGCGGCAGCCAGCACCGGGGCCAGACGCCGGTCGCCCCTGGCAAAAACGCCTTCCAAACGGCTGGTTTCCGGATCCTGCCATTTAAACTCCACCCCGCGCCCCTTTACCCGTCGGCGCAGATACTGCATCCGGTCCCGGGCCGTGGCCGCATCGAGCTGACCGGCCCATTGAAACGGGACATGGGGCTTGGGGATAAAGGTGGCAACGCTTACGTTGATATTGCCCCCCCGCCGGCCTTTGGGCCGCAGCTTGTGCAGGCGGCGCACCAGTTCGGCAATGGCCTCGATGTCCGCATCAGATTCCGTGGGCAGGCCGATCATGAAATACAGCTTGACCAGCTGCCATCCCAGATCAAAGGCCGTGGATACGGTCTCAATGATTTCATCTTCGCTGATGTTTTTGTTGATCACCGAACGCAGCCGGGGGCTGCCGGCCTCAGGGGCGATGGTAAATCCGGTTTTGCGGACGCTTCGGATCAGCTCCATCATCTCCGGATTCAGGGTTCCGGCGCGAAACGAGGGAATGGAAATGGCCAGGTGCCGCCGCCGGTATTGCGCCGCCAGATGTTTCATCAGCGGGGTCAGGCAGGAATAATCGCCCGTGCTCAAAGACAGCAGGGAAAGATCCTCATACCCGGTTGAACCAAGGCTTTTTTCCACAAGCCCGGCCAGGGTGTCAAGGGAACGCTCCCGCACCGGGCGGTAGATCATCCCGGCCTGGCAGAACCGGCAGCCCCGGGTGCAGCCCCGTGCGATTTCCAGCCTCAGCCGGTCATGGACCGGTCTTCCAAACGGAATCACGGGAGTTTCCGGAAAGCCAGCCAAGTCCAGGTCCGGGGTCACGGCCCGGCGAACCCTGTCATATCCGGGCAAAAGGGGCCGGGTTTGCTGGCGGCCGCAGGCATCAAAGGCTGCGGCAAAAAAGGCCGGCACATAAACGCCTTCAATGGCAGCCCAGGCCTTGAGCAATTCGGTTTTATTCTCCGACCCGGCATCTTTCCAGTCGCCCCAGGCATCAAGCATGGCCGGCAGCACGGCCTCGCCGTCGCCCACCACCATGGCATCAAAAAACAGGGCAACGGGCTCGGGGTTGACCGTGCAGGGTCCCCCGGCAATCACAAAAGGATGATTGCTGCCGCGCTGCTCGGCATAAAACGGAATTTCGGCCAAGTCCAGCATCATGAGCACATTGGTGTAATTGAGCTCATAGAGAAGACTAAAACCGACAATGTCAAAATCGTCCAGGGGCCGTCGGGTTTCCAGGGAAAACAAAGGGATTTGCCTGGATTTAAGCAGTTCCGCCATGTCCATGCCCGGTGCAAATACGCGTTCGGCAAATGCTTCGGGCCGGGAATTGACCAGATCATAGAGAATCTGCATGCCGAAATGCGACATGCCGATCTCGTAGGTATCCGGAAAGGCCAAAGCCATGCGGAGCCTGACGTCCGCGCCGGTCTTGACAATCGTGTTGATTTCCCCGCCCATGTACCGGCTGGGTTTTTCCACCAGGGACAAAAGCGGATCAATTTTCAGGTCAGTCATGGTTGATGCACCCGTAAAGCGTCTGATTCTATATGGCGCCGTAAAAGTTCAAGATCAAGGCTTGCGCAATTTCGCAGAATGCAGCGTAGTTATCCGTACGTGAAGTTCTAAGAAACTGCGCGTAAGGCAGATATTGAACTTTTTACGACGCCATCATGGTTGTCATCTATTTCATGCTGGCCTGAACGAATTCTAAAGTCTGGCGAACCTCATCGCGGAAAAAATTCTTCAGTTCTGCCTGCCAGTTTTCCTCTGCCAGTTTTCTACGGATCCGCTGCACCGTATCCGCGCGCAGCATCTGCTTCATCCGCATAAAAGGGCGGCCCGGGTTGTCTATCCACAGAGAGACCACCTGTCTGGCCCGGTCCATGAGCATGTCTTCAGCAGCCAGTTCATCCACCAGCCCCTTTTCCCTGGCGCCAAACACATCGACCATATCGCTGAAAAACATCACATCCCGGAACCGGTGGTTGCTGTCAAACCCGAACCGCATGACCTCGTGCTGGGCCACGCTCAGGGGCAGGCCGATTTTGTTTTCAGACATGCCCACTTTAATTTTGGGATGCTCCTTGATAATCCGGTAATCCGCGGCCATGGCCAAAATCAGCCCGCCGGCCGCGGTATGGCCGTTTAAGGCCGCCACAACGGGTTTTCTGCAGGCAAACAGGGAGGTGAGCACCTGCTCTTCAAACTCAAAAAACTCCACGGCTTCCCGGAGTTCGGAGAAACCCAGAAACATGGGCAGATCAAATCCGCTGGAAAAAAACCGGCCCTCGCCGGTAAGCACAATGCCCTTGGGTGAGGGGTTTTCATCTGCCTCGGCAACAATTTCTCCCAGGCGCTGGAGCATGTCCCGGTTTAAAGAATTGGTTTTGCCGTGGTTTAAAGTGACAATCCGGATGTCGTCCTCGGTGGTTTCCTGCAGCAATTGTTCAGTCATGAGCGTGTTCCTTTATTCCTTTATATATTCTTAAATTTGTATACAGACAAATGTTGATGCTGTCGTAAAAAGTCTTTTTTACGGCAGTGTTAAGTTTTAAGTGATTAAGTGTTAAGTAAAATCAATAAGTTATTTGTTCATTGCCCTCAAGACTTCTGATCAAGGCTTTTTACGAGGCTGCCACAGAAAAACCTTCCCAAGGAAGCCCAAGGGCAGGGTTCGGTTTTTGAAGCGACATTGAGCGTTTTTACGGAAAAATTCATCAAATGCCGAAGCGTGAAAATTTCAAACTGTTTGAGGCCGACAGGCCGAGTTTTTGAAATTTTAAGCGAAGGCATTTGATGAATCCGTAAAAACGGTCAGGAGCGAAAAAACCGAACCCCGGCCTTGGGCTTCCTTCCTGACAAACCGCCAAGCGATGTAAAAAGCTTTTTACGACTTTGCCAAAGCGACTGTTTGTTCATAAAAACGATCACTTTTGCAACCGGCCAAATCCCGGCAAATAAAGTACAATACAAGGCTTGATGGCACCGTAAAAAGTCTGATTTCAGATGGTGCCGTAAAAAGTTCAAGATCAAGGCTTGCGCAATTTCGAAGAATGCAGCGTACTTATCCGTACGTGAAATTCTGAGAAATTGCGCGTAACGCAGATATTGGAC